>NZ_JBCOCI010000069.1:0-26127 GCF_040929485.1 Phocaeicola sp. RTP21198st1_B8_RTP21198_201120
AGTGAGCGCATTGCTTACTTTGAAGCTGGAAAAGGCTGATTATCAGGCAAGAGTAGAAAAGACATTGAAGACTTATCGTCAGAAAGCTAATATTCCGGGTTTCCGTCCGGGTATGGTGCCTATGAGTTTGATTAAAAAACAGTTTGGTAAGTCTGTTCTTGTAGAAGAGGTTGACAAAATGATGCAGGAAAAGGTAAACGAATATATCCGCGATAATAAAGTGAATATGTTGGGTATGCCGTTGCCTAACGAAGAGAAGATGGCTCCTATTGATTTCGATACTCAGGAAGATTTCGAATTTGTATTTGATATTGCTTTGGCTCCTGAATTCACAGCAGAAATCTCATCAGCAGATACAATTGATTACTATACGATCGAAGTTTCAGACGAACTGATAGACCAGCAAGTTAAAATGTACACTCAGCGTGCTGCAAAATATGATAAAGTAGAGCAGTATGAAGACAAAGACATGATTAAAGGTCTGTTGGCTGAATTGGATGAAAATGGAAATACTAAAGAAGGCGGTATTCAGGTAGAAGGTGCGGTAATGATGCCGGCTTATATGAAGAATGATGAGCAAAAGGCTATATTTAACGGTGCTAAAGTAAATGATGTACTGGTATTTAACCCTGCTGTAGCATTTGATAATAATGAAGCTGAACTTTCTTCTTTATTGAAGATTAAGAAAGAGGAAGTTGCTGGTGTGAAAGGTAACTTCAGTTTCCAGATTGAAGAGATTACCCGTATGGTTCCCGCTGAGTTGAATCAGGAATTGTTCGATAATGTATTTGGCGAAGGCGCTGTAAGCAGTGAGGAAGAATTTCGCGCTAAGATCAAAGAAGGAATTGCAAAGCAGTTCGAATCAGATAGCGATTATAAATTCTTGATTGATGTTCGTGAATATTTGGTTAACAAGATTGGTAAGTTGGAATTCCCCGACGCGTTGCTGAAGCGTATCATGTTGCTGAATAATGAAGAGAAGGGTGAAGCTTTTGTCGCTGAAAACTATGACAAGAGTATTGAAGAGCTGACTTGGCATCTGATTAAAGAGCAATTGCTCAAGAATAATGATATTAAAGTGGAACAAGCTGATGTGATGAATATGGCCAAGGAAGCAACTCGTATTCAGTTTGCTCAATACGGAATGTTGAATATCCCTGAAGATGTTCTAGAGAACTATGCAAAAGAAATGTTGAAGAAGCAGGAATCTGTAGAAGGTTTGGTAAACCGTGCTGCTGAAAGCAAACTTTCTGCCGCATTGAAAGCTAAGGCTACTTTGAACCACAAAACGGTTTCTATGGAAGAATTCAACAAAATGTTTGAATAATAACTTAGTAAGTCGAAGTAAGTGATTGCTAAAACTTTCTAAAAAAAGGGTTTTTGACCATAAATTTTCGTTATAGATAAGAGTATTAGATACGTTAACCGTATTTTTTTGTACTTTTGTTTGTTTGAAAAATAGGGGTTGAAAACCCTTTTTTGTTACTAATAACTAAACCATTAGATTATGGATGATTTTAGAAAATTTGCTACCAAGCATTTGGGTATGAACAGTATGGTGCTGGATGATGTCATCAAGTCGCAAGGATATCTGAATCCTTATATTTTGGAGGAGCGTCAGTTGAATGTGACTCAGTTGGATGTGTTTTCCCGACTGATGATGGACAGAATTATTTTTCTGGGTACACAGATTGATGATTATACAGCTAATACACTCCAGGCGCAGCTTTTATATTTGGACTCAGTAGAGTCTGGTAAAGATATATCTATTTATATCAATTCTCCCGGAGGATCTGTTTACGCTGGATTAGGTATTTATGATACCATGCAGTTCATCAATAGTGATGTTGCCACGATCTGTACAGGTATGGCCGCTTCGATGGCTGCCGTGCTGTTGGTTGCGGGAACAGAAGGTAAACGTTCTGCGTTGACTCACTCACGCGTGATGATTCATCAGCCGATGGGAGGCGCGCAAGGACAGGCTTCGGATATTGAGATCACGGCCCGTGAAATCCAAAAGTTGAAGAAAGAACTGTATACCATTATTGCAGATCACTCTCATACGGATTTTGACAAAGTATGGGCGGACTCTGACCGTGACTACTGGATGACAGCTCAGGAGGCTAAGGAATATGGTATGATTGATGAGGTGCTGTCACGCAAACCGGCTACTCTATAATGTATTTATTTCCATTTGAAAAGAATAACAGTACTAAAAACAACTCAAGTTTCTGCTATCATTTAATGTAGGCTTCTTTTTTAAAGACGCATTAGGGAAACTTGAATATTTAAAGGAATAAACATTGGAAGATAATAAAACACCTAGAAACAGTAGAAGGAAATGTAGTTTCTGCGGACGTTCGGAAAATGAAGTCGGATTTCTGATAACCGGAATGAACGGTTGCATTTGTGACAGTTGCTCGGAGCAGGCATATGAAATTATGCAGGAGGCCATGCATCAAAAAAAAGGTGCACCGGGTGAGTTGAACTTGAAGGAACTTCCGAAACCAAAGGAAATTAAAGAATTTCTTGACCAATACATTATTGGTCAAGATGACGCGAAACGCTATCTTTCCGTTGCCGTGTACAATCATTACAAGCGTCTGCTCCAAAAAGTGGATAAGGATGATATCGAGATTGAAAAGTCCAATATCATTATGGTAGGTAGTACGGGGACGGGAAAAACGTTGCTGGCACGCACTATTGCCAAATTATTGCATGTGCCGTTTACCATTGTTGATGCCACCGTGCTGACAGAGGCCGGTTATGTGGGTGAAGATATTGAGAGTCTTTTAACCCGTTTGCTTCAAGTGGCAGATTATAATGTGGCGGAAGCTGAAAGAGGCATCGTATTTATTGATGAGATTGACAAGATTGCCCGTAAAGGAGATAACCCCTCCATTACTCGTGATGTAAGTGGTGAAGGTGTACAACAAGGTCTGTTGAAATTGTTGGAAGGATCTATAGTGAATGTACCGCCTCAGGGAGGACGTAAACACCCCGACCAGAAAATGATTCCGGTCAATACGAAAAACATTCTGTTTATTTGTGGTGGGGCGTTTGATGGTATTGAACGCAAAATTGCACAACGTTTGAATACGCATGTGGTAGGTTATAGTGCGGCGAAGGACGTGGTGAAGATAGACCGTGGCAACTTGATGCAATATATTGCCCCTCAGGATTTGAAATCATTCGGGCTGATTCCTGAAATCATAGGCCGTCTGCCCATTTTGACTTACCTGAATCCGTTGGATAGAACCGCTTTGCGCAATATCTTGACGGAACCGAAGAATTCCATTATCAAGCAGTATATTAAATTATTTGAAATGGATGGAGTCAAGCTGGAATTTCAGCCCGAAGTATTCGAATATATTGTAGACAAAGCTATTGAGTATAAGTTAGGAGCACGCGGATTACGTTCCATTGTGGAAACGATCATGATGGACGTTATGTTTGAAATTCCCTCTCAGAAAGCGAAAAAGTATGAAGTGACACTTGATTTTGCAAAACAGCAGATGGGAAAAGCGAATATCTCGCGGATGCAAACAGCTTAGTATCAAGATATAAAGGGAGAGAGAAAGAAAAAATGCAATTCTTCTGAAAAATATTACCCGAAATATTCGTGTAATTTGAGAACTTGTTTATAACTTTGTTAGGCAACAAAAGATGTAAAACAAGAAATCGGGAAAACCGTGAAAAACTATTGATACAATGACGGAGAATATAAATTTAACGGACGCATTAAAAAAGTATTTTGGATTTGATACTTTCAAAGGTAATCAGGAAGCGATCATCCGTAATCTGCTTGCCGGAAATGATACATTTGTTTTGATGCCTACGGGCGGTGGTAAATCGTTATGCTATCAGTTGCCATCCCTTATCATGGATGGAACAGCAATCGTTATATCTCCTTTAATTGCATTGATGAAAAACCAGGTGGATGCCATGCGTAATTTCAGTGAGGAGGACGGAGTAGCACACTTTATTAATTCGTCATTGAACAAATCGGCTATAGACCAGGTTAAATCGGATATCCTGAGCGGCAAAACCAAATTGCTCTACGTTGCTCCCGAATCTTTGACAAAGGAGGAGAATGTAGATTTCTTGAAAGGAGTGAAGATTTCATTTTATGCGGTGGATGAAGCACACTGTATTTCGGAATGGGGGCATGACTTCCGTCCGGAGTACCGTCGTATCCGTCCTATTATCAATGAAATAGGAAAGGCGCCGGTGATTGCCCTTACTGCTACTGCAACTCCGAAAGTGCGTATGGATATTCAGAAAAATTTGGGTATGCAGGATGCGCAGGAGTTCAAGTCCTCTTTCAATCGTCCGAACCTGTATTACGAAGTGCGCTCGAAGACAAATAATATTGACAGGGATATTATCAAGTTTATCAAGGCTAATCCAGGTAAATCAGGTATTATCTACTGTTTGAGCCGTAAGAAGGTGGAAGAATTGGCTGAAGTGCTTCAAGCTAACGGAATCAATGCGCGTGCTTATCATGCCGGTATGGATTCTGCTACACGCACAGCCAATCAAGACGGGTTCTTGAAAGAGGATATAGATGTGATTGTAGCTACCATCGCTTTTGGGATGGGAATTGACAAACCCGATGTGCGCTTTGTGATACATTATGATATTCCGAAAAGTCTGGAAGGTTATTATCAGGAAACGGGGAGAGCCGGTCGTGACGGAGGGGAAGGTCAGTGTATTACGTTCTATTCTAACAAGGACTTGCAGAAGCTGGAGAAGTTTATGCAGGGAAAGCCTGTGGCAGAGCAGGAAATCGGTAAACAGTTGCTGTTGGAAACAGCTGCATACGCAGAGTCTTCTATATGCCGTCGTAAATCATTGTTACATTATTTTGGGGAAGAATATACAGAGGAGAATTGTGGAAATTGTGATAATTGTTTAAATCCTAAAAAGCAAGTGGAGGCTCAGGATTCATTATGTGCTGTGATTGAAGCAATCATAGCAGTGAAAGAAAACTTTAAAGCAGATTATATAATTGATATTCTTTTGGGTAAGGAAACGTCAGAAGTACTTGCTCATAAACATGAAGAACTGGAAGTATTCGGTTCAGGCATGGGAGAAGAAGAAAAAATGTGGAATGCTGTCATCCGTCAGGCTTTGATAGCGGGTTATTTAAGTAAAGACGTAGAGAATTACGGTCTATTGAAGGTTACTCCCGAAGGACATAAATTCTTGAAAAAACCGAAATCCTTCAAGATTGTTGAAGATAATGATTTCGAGGAGGAGGAAGAAGAAACTCCGGTTCGGGGAGGTGCTTCTTGTGCAGTAGACCCTGTGCTTTACTCTATGTTGAAAGATTTGCGTAAGAAGCTGTCCAAGAAACTGGATGTGCCGCCGTATGTTATTTTCCAGGATCCTTCTTTGGAGGCGATGGCTACTATTTATCCGGTGACTTTGGAAGAATTGCAGAATATTCCGGGCGTAGGTGCTGGAAAGGCAAAACGTTATGGCCAGGAGTTCTGCGTATTGATAAAGAAGCATTGTGAGGAAAATGAAATAGAGCGTCCGGAGGATTTGCGTGTCCGTACAGTGGCCAATAAATCCAAACTGAAGGTGTCCATCATTCAGGCTATTGACCGGAAGGTGGCCTTGGACGACATTGCTGTGTCAAAGGGATTGGAGTTCGGTGAATTATTGGATGAAGTAGAGGCTATCGTTTATTCGGGGACTAAGCTGAATATTGATTACTTCCTAGAGGAAATTATGGATGAAGACCATTTGAACGATATTTATGATTACTTCAAGGAATCTACAACAGATAAAATAGATGACGCGATGGATGAGCTGGGTGATGACTATACCGAGGATGAAATCCGGTTGGTTCGTATTAAGTTTATTTCTGAAATGGCAAATTGATTTATCTTTGGTTGTTTTGATAATAATAAGAAAGCCGGGCTTGCATAACTCCAAGTCTGGCTTTTCTTGTATCAGTGTCACATTCATTATATAGACAGCTTTCTTTTTATTTTTTGTTATTAGGGATGAGATAGAGTAAGTTGTTGAGTTATCCTTGCAAAATGCAGGGGAAGATATAAAGGAAGACATGTTCTACTAAAATTCCTTTCTTCTTAACAAAAAAATATTCCATCGTTTTCCCATATTGAATAAAATGCGTATATTTGCACGCAATAAAATCTAAACGCATAAAGCCCTATGTCATTTATTGCAGATAAAATCGTAATGGACGGATTAACCTACGACGATGTATTGTTGATCCCTGCCTATTCTGAAGTTTTACCAAAAACAGTCGAACTCACGACTAAGTTCTCACGCAACATCGAGTTGAAAGTTCCCTTTGTGACTGCCGCTATGGATACGGTTACGGAAGCGAAAATGGCCATTGCCATTGCCCGTGAAGGGGGGATCGGTGTGATTCACAAAAACATGTCTATTGAAGAACAGGCACGTCAGGTAGCTATAGTGAAACGTGCGGAAAACGGTATGATTTATGATCCCGTAACTATCAAGAGAGGATCTACTGTGAGAGATGCACTTGCGTTGATGTCTGAATATAGAATCGGCGGTATCCCTGTAGTAGACGATGAAAGATATTTGGTAGGTATTGTGACGAACCGTGACCTTCGTTTTGAGAAGGATATGGACAAACGTATTGATGAGGTAATGACGAAGGAGAACATTGTGACTACCAACCAGTCCACTGACATGGAGGCTGCTTCGCAGATTCTGCAAGAACATAAGATTGAAAAATTGCCTGTGGTAGATAAGGACGGTAAACTGGTAGGTCTTATTACCTATAAAGATATTACAAAAGCAAAGGATAAACCGATGGCTTGCAAGGATGCCAAAGGCCGTTTGCGCGTAGCTGCCGGTGTAGGTGTGACTGCCGATACATTGGATCGTATGCAGGCTTTGGTGGATGCCGGTGCGGATGCTATCGTTATTGATACTGCCCACGGACATTCCATGTATGTGATTGAAAAATTGAAAGAGGCCAAGAAACGCTTCCCGAACATTGATATTGTGGTAGGTAATATCGCTACGGGCGAAGCCGCCAAGATGCTGGTGGAAGCCGGTGCGGACGGGGTGAAAGTCGGGATAGGTCCGGGCTCTATCTGTACTACCCGTGTGGTTGCCGGTGTGGGTGTTCCTCAGCTTTCTGCCGTATATGATGTTGCCAAAGCACTGAAAGGCACCGGTATACCTTTGATTGCCGACGGTGGTCTGCGTTATTCGGGAGATGTAGTGAAGGCTTTGGCTGCCGGTGGGTATAGTGTGATGATTGGTTCGCTGGTTGCCGGAACGGAAGAGTCACCGGGTGATACAATTATCTTCAACGGACGTAAATTCAAGTCTTATCGGGGTATGGGTTCTTTGGAAGCGATGGAGAATGGCTCGAAAGACCGTTATTTCCAGAGTGGAACTGCTGATGTGAAGAAACTGGTTCCGGAAGGTATTGCAGCCCGTGTTCCTTATAAAGGTACTTTGTATGAAGTAATCTATCAGTTGGTAGGCGGTCTTCGTGCAGGTATGGGATACTGTGGCGCTGCCAATATAGAGCAGTTGCACGATGCCAAATTTACCCGCATCACGAATGCAGGTGTCCTGGAAAGTCATCCGCATGATGTCGCTATAACTAGTGAGGCTCCTAACTATAGCCGTCCTCAATAAAAACTTATAAATGATGCCGCGTAGAGTTGTCGGTATTCTGTCGCTTCTCCTTGTGTTCGTGTTCAAAATGCGGGCGCAAGGAGAAGTTGTGTTATCTATTGGTGGAGAACCGGTAAAACGCACTGAATTTGAATACTATTTTCGTAAAAGCCATAAGCATACTCCGGATTCTTTTCTATCTTCTTTTATCAACTATAAATTAAAAGTACACTATGCTCATGATACGGGAATTGATACTTTATCGGCATTCCGCAGGCAGATGGCTTGGTATCGTGGTAAGCTGCTGAAAAAATATCTGGTGGATGCTGAGAAGGAAGAGCAGACAGTCCGTCAGCTATACCTGCGAAGTGAGCAACGCCTACAGACGAATGATTGGATAAGAATTGCTCATATCAGTAAATACCTGCCTCAGAATGTCGGTCGTCAAGATGAATTGAGGGTATTGCAGCAAATGGATTCTGTTTATGCTGCATTGCAGGGAGGTGCGGATTTTTCTGCGTTGGCTTGCCGGTATTCAGATGATACGACTTGTAAGAATATGGGAGGGCTGTTACCTTGGATGCCTGTGAATAAAAATATGCAAGAATGGATAGATAAACTGGCTTCTCTGGAAAAGAATAAGATTTCAGCTCCTTTTTATTCTCCTATGGGAATTCATATTATAAAATGGATAGACCGCAAGCCTGGAATTAGTTTTGAAGAGAAACGGGAACAATTATTGAATTATCTGGAGAAAAATGGTAATCGTACCTGGCAGGAACTTTCTGCCGGGCAGAGAGAAAGGCTGGCATTTCAGGTGCAGGAATTACATGATGGGTTACTTGCCGCCTGTTTATCGCAAAAATATCAGTCGGGTGATGGAACTTGGCAGGAAAGTGACTTGGAGCATTTTTTCAAACAGCATAAATTGGATTATTCTTGGGATTTGCCGCACTACCGTGGAGCAGTGATTCATTGTAAGGATAAAAAGATGGCTTCTGCCATTAAGAAACAACTGAAAAGAAAGCCGGTATCCCAATGGGAAGATGTATTGCATAGACTGATTGGAAACGCTTCTTTTCCCAAAGCTCGTATAGAAACAGGTGTCTTTCAGATAGGAACCAATAGATATATTGATAAGCTGGTTTTTAAATGTGGTGACTTTCAGCCCGATCCCGCTTTGCCTTATGTTTTTGTGATGGGAAAGAAACTGAAAAAAGGTCCGGAGAGTTATGAGGACGTAAAGGATGCGGTTATCAAAGATTATCAGGCTGTTTATCAGGATGCCTGGTTGAAAGATTTGAAGCGGAAATATAAGGTTGAAATTAACCAAGAGGTTTTAAAAACAGTTAATAATAACGGAAGTAATTAATTATTGCAGTATCTTCGTTCACTATTTTAATGTTATATGAATATCGTGAAAAACTGGGGAGTGTTACTTGTTATTGCGGGTGTTTTGTCGGGGTGCGGTCCGGAGCACGACCATAAGGGAAAAACTCCTTTAGTGGAAGTAGCCGGTGAATATCTCTATAAAGAAGACTTGCAGGCTGCACTTCCTTTTAATATTTCAAAAGATGATAGTGTCTTGTTTGCCGAACACTATATAAGGAATTGGGTGGAAGATGTGCTGCTTTTTGATAAGGCGGAAGGGAATATTCCTGATAACGCGAAGATTGCCAAGCTGGTGGAGAACTATCGCAGGGCGTTGATTATGCATACGTATCAGGAGGAACTGGTTAATCAGAAATTGGCAAATGAGATAAGTGATGAGGAAATCAGCGCTTATTATGAGAAAAATAAGGAGCTGTTTCATACGGAACATCCTTTTGTGAAAGGATTGTTTATAAAAGTACCTCTCCATTCTCAGGATTTGGCGAGTGTGCGCAAGTGGTATAAGAAGAATAACCAGGATGCTATTGAGAATTTGGAAAAATACAGCTTACGTAATGCGGTAAGCTATGATTACTTTTATGACCGATGGCTGCCATTGTCCGATATTGCTGTCAAGATTCCTTTGAAAGCGCTTGATACGGATGAGAATTATTTGGACAAGAACCGGAATATAGAAGTAAAAGACACGGCGTTTTGCTATTTTCTGCATGTGGAAGAATTCTTGGGTAAGGATGAACAGAGGCCGTTGGATTTTGCAAGAAAAGAAATTAAGGAGATTTTAATAAATCTGAAGCGAGTTGATTTTATAAATAAAGTCAAAGAAGAGTTATACCAACGTGCTTCAGATAGGAACAAGATTAATTACTATTATTTGAATTCAAATGAATAAATTGATGTGTACCAAAGTTTATGCACTGGTGTTGATGCTGTTTGCTGCCGTTTCTGTATACGGGCAGGACAATGTGATAGACGAGGTTGTATGGGTAGTAGGTGACGAAGCCATTCTTAAATCGGATGTAGAGAATGAGCGTCTGAATGCCCAGTATGAAGGTCGTAAGTTTGATGGTGATCCGTATTGTATTATTCCGGAACAGCTTGCCATTCAGAAATTATTTCTTCATCAGGCTGCTATTGATAGTATTGAGGTTTCCGAACAGGAAATTATCAGTGATGTGGAAAGACGTACAAATTGGCTGATTGATCAGATTGGTTCTAAGGAAAAAGTAGAAGAATATTATAATAAGACTTCTACACAAATACGCGAAATGCTCCGCGAGAATATACGTGATGGAAAAACGGTACAGAAAATGCAGCAGCAGATTGTGGGGGATATCAAGATTACTCCGGCCGAAGTCCGTCGTTATTTCAAGGATCTTCCTCAAGACAGTATTCCTTTTATTCCTACTCAGGTAGAAGTGCAGATCATTACTATGGAACCTAAGATTCCGCAGGAAGAAATTGAGCGTGTGAAGAAGACTTTGCGTGACTATACGGAACGTGTTACTTCCGGTGAAATAGCTTTCTCCACTTTGGCACGTCTGTATTCGGAAGATGAAGGTTCGCGCCGCCGTGGTGGCGAACTCGGCTTTATGGGCAGGGCTGAGCTGGTACCTGAATATGCGAATGTGGCATTCAATCTGCAAGATCCTAACAAGGTATCCAAGATTGTGGAGTCTGAATTCGGCTTCCATATTATCCAGTTGATCGAAAAACGTGGTGACCGTATCAATACCCGCCATATCTTGTTAAAACCGAAAGTGGATGAAAAAGATCTGGAAGCAGCCTTGTTACGTCTGGATTCTATTGCCAATGATATCCGTAATGAGAAATTTACTTTTGATGATGCCGCTACTTATATCTCTCACGATAAGGATACGCGTAACAACCATGGTTTGATGGCGAATCCGCAGACTGGTACGGCGCGTTTTGAAATGCAACAATTGGCACAGGTGTCACAAGAGGCTGCAAAGATGGTGGAAGGCATGAATGTGGGGGAAATTTCCAAACCTTTTACCATGATTAATGCAAAAGGAAAGGAAATTTGCGCTATCGTGAAATTGAAAACCCGCTTGAACGGGCATAAGGCAACCATTACGGAAGACTACCAACGCCTGAAAGGCATCGTGATGGAAAAACGCAGTGAAGAAAAACTTGACAAGTGGATCAAGGATAAACAAAAACATACCTATGTGCGTATTAATGAGAAGTGGCAGAAATGTGATTTCAAATATCCAGGTTGGGTAAAGAAATAATGTAGTGTATAAAGTATATGCTTGGAAAAAGAAAGAATACATACTCTTCGGGCAGGCATAGGATACTTGTGGTAAGTGTCCTGTGCCTGTTCGGCTTTTGCTTGCTGGCTCAAGTGAGACCAGCTAAAAAAGGGGAACAGAAACCGGCTAAAAGTAAGGTGTATCTGTTGCATTCGGATGTGTTGAAGAAAAGTCCGTTGAATCCAGACCCGGATGCACAGATTCTGATTGGAAACGTTGCGTTCCGTCACGACAGTGTATATATGTATTGTGACAGTGCTTGTTTCTATGAGAAAACGAATTCGCTGGAAGCTTTTGACAATGTGAAGATGGTGCAGGGGGATACCTTGTTTCTGTATGGGGACTATTTGTTTTATGACGGGAATACCCAGATTGCCCAGGTACGCTATAATGTGCGTATGGAAAACAAGAACACGACTTTGTTGACAGATAGTTTAAACTACGATCGTATTTATAATTTGGGATACTACTTTGATGGCGGGACATTGATGGACGAGGAAAATGTATTGACTTCGGAATGGGGGGAATATAGTCCGGCTACCAAAATATCTGTGTTCAATTATGATGTGAAGTTGGTCAATCCTAAGTTTACTTTGACTTCCGATACATTACGATACAGCACAGCAACCAAAATTGCTAATATCCTTGGCCCGTCTGATATTGTCAGTGATGCTAACCATATTTATTCAGAATTGGGTTTTTATAATACTCAGATAGGGCAGGCAGAATTGTTGGACCGTTCCGTGCTGACCAATGAGGGGAAGCGTTTGATAGGAGACAGTCTGTTTTATGATCGTGTAAAAGGATACGGGGAGGCGTTTGATAATGTGATCATGACAGATACAGTAAACAAGAATATGCTGACTGGTGATTATTGTTATTATAATGAATTGACCAAGTATGCTTTTGCTACTAAAAAAGCGGTAGTAGTGGATTATTCACAAGGTGACAGTTTGTTTATGCATGCCGATACATTGCAAATGTATACCTATTATTTGAATACTGATTCTATGTTCCGGGAAACGCGGGCGTATCATAAAGTGCGTATGTATCGCGCGGATGTGCAGGGGGTATGTGACTCGTTGGTCTTTTCCTCTAAGGATAGTTGCTTGACCATGTATTATGACCCTATACTGTGGAATAACAACCAGCAGTTGTTGGGAGAGAAAATCATGATTTATATGAATGACAGTACGATAGACTGGGCGCATATTCAGAACCAGGCTTTGTCTGTAGAGCAACTGGATTCTACTAGTTATAATCAGGTGACAGGAAAAGAGATGAAGGCTTGGTTTCAAGGCGGTGAGATGCGCAAAGTAGATGTGATCGGTTCGGTTCGTCTGGTATATTATCCGATGGAAAGCGACAGTACGCTGATTGGAATGAATGTTTCTGAAACCAGTCTGCTGAATATGTTTTTGGAGAACCGAAAGATGAAAAAAATGATTATGAGTCCGAAATCGAACGGTACTCTTTATCCTATGCTTCAACGTCCGCCGGAGAAGATGAAGCTGGATAACTTTGTGTGGTTTGATTATATCCGTCCGCTTGATAAAGAGGATATCTTTGAGTGGCGTGGAAAGAAAGCTGGTCAGGAGTTGAAGAAGAGCAATCGGAGTGCTGTTCCTTTGCCCAATCATAATTTATTTAATAAAAAGAAATAGCTATGGGAATGTTTAAGATGGAAAAGCCCCGCCGTTTCAACCATCAATATATTTATGTGGATGAACGGAAGGAGAAGCTGCAGAAACTGGAGGAGAAAGCTAAACGCGATTTGGGTATGCTTCCTCCCAAAGAATTTTCTCCGGAAGATATCCGTGGAAAGTTCGTTGAAGGTACTAAGCATTTAAAACGCAGAAAAGAAAGCGGACGTAAGCCAATGACTTATGGGGCTTTGTTTGTGGCCATTTTGGTTTTGTTGTATATTTTGCATTACCTGGTGACCGGTGAGTTTACTTTTTAATTACGCAAGTTTATAAGATATATGAGCGATATTATCCGTTTGCTGCCGGATTCCGTTGCCAATCAGATAGCAGCGGGAGAGGTGATTCAGCGTCCTGCATCAGTGATTAAAGAATTGGTGGAGAATGCTATCGATGCAGGTGCGCAGCACGTTGATGTGTTGGTTGTGGATGCAGGAAAGACTTCCATTCAGGTGATTGATGATGGAAAAGGTATGTCGGAAACAGATGCACGTTTGTCTTTTGAGCGCCATGCGACTTCTAAAATTCGTGAAGCTGCTGATTTATTTGCTTTGCATACCATGGGATTTCGTGGAGAGGCTTTGGCTTCTATTGCCGCTGTGGCTCAGGTGGAGCTTCGTACTCGTATGAAAGGGGAGGAATTGGGAACGATGTTGACGATATCCGGTTCCAAGGTAGAGGGACAGGAAGCGGTTTCGTGCCCGAAAGGTAGTAGCTTCTGTGTGAAGAATTTATTCTTTAATGTACCGGCGCGTCGTAAGTTCTTGAAATCGAATCAGACGGAGCTGAGTAATATATTGACGGAGTTTGAACGGATTGTATTGGTTAATCCGGAGGTGTCTTTCACTTTGCACCATAATGGGGCGGAACTGTTCAATCTTCCTGCACTTCAGTTGCGCCAACGTATCATGGGAGTTTTCGGAAAGAAAATAAATCAGGAGTTGTTATCGCTGGATGTAGATACTACAATGGTCCGTGTTTCCGGGTTTGTAGGAAAACCTGAAACAGCCCGTAAGAAAGGAGCCCGCCAATATTTTTTTGTAAACGGGCGATATATGCGCCATCCTTATTTTCATAAGGCTATCATGGATGCATACGAGCAGTTAGTTCCCGTGGGTGAGCAAGTATCTTATTTCATTTATTTTGAGGTGAATCCTGCTAATATTGATGTGAACATACATCCTACTAAAACAGAGATAAAGTTTGAGAACGAGCAAGCCATCTGGCAGATATTGGCGGCTGCCGTGAAAGAAACTCTAGGTAAGTTCAATGCGGTACCTTCTATTGATTTTGACACGGAGGGAATGCCGGATATTCCAGCCTTTGATGCATCTCCATACACTGGTATACAGCCACCAAAGACGACTTATAATCCTGATTATAATCCTTTTAATGTTTCGGCTGCTCCTCCCTCCTCTTATTCAAAGCCTAGTAAGGACTGGGAACAACTGTATGCGGGGCTGGAACGTCATGCTTCTTCTCAAAACTTTCATCCTGACGAGAATGATTATAGGGCGGAAGAGACTTCTCCTGCGGAGGAAAATCCCGGATTGTATGATCATGTGGAGGACTCTTCAGTCAGTGAGAAATCCGGCCAGCATTATCAGTTTAAAGGACGTTTTATTTTGACTTCTGTAAAGTCCGGGTTAATGATCATTGATCAGCAGCGTGCCCATATCCGTATTTTATATGACAAGTATATAGATCAGATAAGTCGTCGTCAAGGTATTTCTCAAGGAATGTTGTTTCCAGACATTGTACAGTTTCCACTTTCCGAAGTTGCTATTTTGCAGGAAATTATGGAAGACTTGTCTTTCCTAGGATTTGAACTGACTGATTTGGGAGGAGGAAGTTATGCCATAAACGGTGTTCCTGCAGGTATTGAAGGCCTTAATCCGATAGACTTGATCCAAAATATGGTGCACACTGCTATGGAAAAAGGTGGCAAAGTAAAAGAAGAGGTGCAGAGTATTTTGGCATTGACTTTGGCAAAAGCGACGGCAATTGTTCCCGGACAAGTGTTGACGAATGAAGAAATGACTGGTTTGGTGGATGGCTTATTTGCTGTGGCTACCCCTAATTATACTCCGGATGGTAAAACGGTTCTTTCTGTGATTAATGAAGATGATTTGGAAAAGCTGTTTAAATAATTTGCTAATGTGCTGATTTGCCAATGTGCTGCGCTATGTCCGCATGGCAATTGACACATTGGCATATTGATGCATTGTTACGTTATAAAGAACGTGAAGATTCTTGAACTAAATAAAAACAAATTCAATACACCGTTATTCTTTGGCAGGACTTTTGTACTTTTGAAAACTCATTTGCCGTAGAAAGTTTTTTTGAGTAAGGACTTGGGGCAGACAATAAACTATTATATGAAAATAACATTACTTAGCTTGGTCCTGTGCCTGTTTTGTTCTTTGAATATGGCGGCACAAGGAAGTGACATAGGTAGTAATCCTGAGGATACCACCATTCATCAACTTTCAAAAAAAGAATTAAGACGCCAGAAGGTGGCTAAGCGCAATATACATTATAATATATTGGGAGGACCGAGTTATACTCCGGATTTTGGTGCGTTAATAGGAGGTAGTGCTCTTGTTACATTTCGTATGAATCCATCGGATACCTTGCAGAAACGTTCTGTGTTGCCGATGGCTGTTGCGGTAATGTTCGAGGGGGGCTTGAATCTGATGGTGAAACCTCAGTTGTTTTTCAAGAATGATAAATTCCGTATTTTTGGAAAATTCACTTACAAGAATACATTGGAGAATTTTTATGGTATCGGCTATGCTACCAATAAGCATTATGAGCGCAGTGACTCTACCAGTGAATATCGTTATAGCGGTTTCCAGATTAATCCGTGGTTTTTATTCCGTTTAGGTAAAAGTAATTTCTTTGCCGGTCCCCAGATTGACTTGAGTTATGATAAAATGTCCGAGCCTGCCAAATATTTGGTAGATCAGTCTGATTATAAAAGGTTGGGAGGTACTGCTCACGGATATTCTAATTTCAGTTCGGGGGTAGGATTTCTGCTGACTTATGACAGCCGGGATATTCCTGCTAATGCTTATAAGGGCATTTATCTGGATTTTCGTGGGCTGATGTACCAGAAGTTTTTGGGAGGAGATAATAACTTTTACCGCTTGGAAATGGACTACCGCCAATACAAAAGGGTAGGAAATAGAAAAGTTATAGCTTGGACTGCCCAAACCAAGAATGTGTTTGGTGATGTTCCTATGAACCAATATGCTTTAAGTGGCACTCCTTTTGATCTTCGTGGATATTATATGGGGCAGTATCGTGATAAATCCTCTCATGTGGTGCTTGCCGAATATCGTCAGATGTTCAATACGGATAAAAGTACATGGGTAAAGCGTATGTTGCATCATTTGGGTTTTGTTGCTTGGGGAGGGTGCGGTTTTATGGGGCCTACCATGGGTAAGATTGAAGGAGTTCTTCCCAATGCTGGTGTGGGACTTCGTATTGAGGTGCAGCCACGTATGAATGTACGTCTGGACTTCGGACGTAATTTTGCCAATGACCAAAGTTTGTTCTATTTCAATATGACAGAAGCATTTTAATGGAAGTAAACACTATGCAGACCGAATATATATTAAGAGCGATGGATGCGGCTTTAGCTGCCGGTAAAGAAATTCTGAACGTTTATAATGATCCTTTTTCTGATTTTCAGATTGAAAGGAAAGCCGATAATTCTCCACTGACTCTTGCAGACCGTAAGGCGCATGAAATCATTATGACTTATTTGCAAGAAACAGACTATCCGGTATTGAGTGAGGAAGGAAAGCATTTGCCTTACGAGAAACGGGCGCAATGGGATACGTTGTGGATAGTCGATCCCTTGGATGGAACAAAGGAATTTATAAAACGAAATGGGGAATTTACTGTCAATATTGCTTTAGTAAAAGAAGGAATTCCTGTTTTTGGAGTGATCTATGTTCCTGTCAAAGAAACGCTTTATTGGGGTGAACTGACAACCGGCGCTTATAAAATGGAAGGAGTGACCGGACGTGCAGACCGTTCACTGGAAGAAATGAAGGCATCGGCATTCCGTATGCCTTGTGCCGAAACAAATGAAGTTTTTGTTATTGTTGCTTCCCGTTCCCATCTGTCGGCCGAAACAGAAGAGTATATTAAGGAAAAGCGAAAGATATACCCTCATGTGGAGTTGGTATCTGTGGGCAGTTCCATCAAGATTTGCAGGGTTTGTGAGGGACTGGCCGATGAATATCCCCGTTTTGCCCCTACTATGGAGTGGGACACGGCGGCCGGTCATGCCATAGCTAAGGCATCCGGAGCAGAAATATATCAGGCGGGACAAAAAGAACCGTTGAAATATAACAAGCCGGACTTGCTGAATCCTTGGTTTATCGTTAAACGAAATTAATACCCGGAAACGATGCTGACATTTAAAATGATTATTGTGTTTTTTGGATTAATAGGGATGGTGACTGCGCTAGTCCTTGATAAAATGCGTCCCGGAATGATTCTGTTCTCTGTTACTGTACTCTTTCTTTGTTTCGGTATATTAACTCCGAAAGAGATCTTGGAGGGATTCAGTAATAAAGGGATGATTACCGTAGCGCTGCTTTTTCTGATCAGTGAAGGAGTCCGGCAATCGGGAGCGTTGGGACAGTTGATAAAGAAACTTCTGCCTCAAGAGAAAACAACGGTCATGAAGGCGCAGGCACGTATGCTGCCCGTTATTTCTTTTGTTTCTGCTTTTCTCAATAATACGCCGGTGGTCGTGATTTTTGCGCCTATTATTAAACGTTGGGCGGAATCTGTCTGTATTCCGGCAACCAAATTCTTGATCCCTATTTCGTATGCTACTATACTGGGGGGAATGTGTACGCTTATCGGGACTTCTACTAATCTGGTAGTGGATGGTATGATTTTAGATGCCGGATATAAGGGCTTTGGTATGTTTGAATTAGGCCGGGTGGGTATTTTCATTGCTTTGGCAGGAGTTGTTTATTTGTTGTTCTTTTCTTCTAGGTTGTTGCCGGAGGTACGGAAAGACACGGTAGGCGACGAACATGGGGAAGCGGATGCGTCTTCTTTTCATCGTGTTGAAGCGGTGATAGGTGCTCGTTTCCCGGGTATCAATAAAAGGGTGGGGGATTTTAATTTTGTCCGTCATTATGGCGCTGAAGTAAAAGAAATAAAACGAAGCGGAGTTAGTATTGTAGATAATCTGTCACGTGTGAAGTTTCGTGAGGGAGATACGTTGGTGCTATGGGCAGATGATTCATTTATCTCTACATGGGGAGACTCTTCTGTATTCGTGTTATTGGCCAATGGCAAAGATACCGAGCCGAAAGCTGGGAGAAAGAAACGTTGGTTTGCATTGACTTTATTGGTGTTGATGATTGTGGGGGCAACAGTAGGAGAGTTGCCTTTTATGGAAGAATTATTTCCTGGTATTGATCTTGATATGTTCTTTTTCGCAGCTATAACGACTGTGATAATGGCATGGACCAAACTTTTTCCGGCACGTAAATATACAAAATATATATCATGGGATATCTTGATAACCATTGCCTGTGCGTTTGCTATAAGTCGCGCCATGGTAAATTCCGGAGTGGCGGATGTCATTGCGCATGGAATCATTGATATGAGTGATGATTATGGTCCGCATGTGTTGCTGGCTGTTTTGTTTATCATTACAAATCTGTTTACCGAACTGATAACCAATAATGCTGCCGCTGCATTGGCTTTTCCGCTTGCCCTTTCCTTATCCAATCAGTTGGGGGTAAGTCCTATGCCCTTTTTTGTTGTCATCTGCATCGCTGCATCTGCCAGTTTTTCCACTCCTATCGGTTATCAGACTAATTTGATTGTGCAGGGTATCGGAAACTATAAGTTTATGGATTTTGTACGTATCGGTTTACCGTTGAATATATTGACATTTATAATTTCGGTTATTCTGATACCGCTGATATGGCCTTTTTGATGAAGTTAAAGACAAAATGAAAATAGAGAATGGAAGAAGAAAACATATATCCTATATTTGACCGTATGCTTTCCCGGAAAGATAAAGAAGAACTGCTGGGACAACGGGGAGTTATGCTGTGGCTGACGGGACTCAGCGGTTCCGGTAAGAGTACTATTGCCATAGCTTTGGAACGTGAATTACATAAACGTGGTTTGCTCTGCCGTATATTGGACGGGGATAATATTCGTAGTGGCATCAATAATAATTTGGGCTTTTCGGCAGAGGATCGTGTGGAAAATATCCGTCGCATAGCCGAAATAGGCAAGCTGTTTGTTGATACAGGAATCATTACCATTGCCGCTTTCATCAGTCCCAGTAATGAGCTCCGGCAGATGGCAACCCGTATCATCGGGGCGGAGAATTTTCTGGAAATTTATGTCAGCACTCCTTTGGAAGAGTGTGAGAAACGTGATGTAAAAGGACTTTATGCCAAAGCGCGTCGGGGTGAAATTAAGAATTTTACCGGCATTTCTGCACCTTTTGAAGCTCCGGAGCGTCCTGCATTGTCTTTGGATACTTCCAAACTGAGCTTGGAAGAGTCGGTCAATACTTTGTTGGAACTAGTGCTCCCCACTGTTGGTAAAAAAGGAGAAAAAATATAATTCATTATAAAATGGAAGAAAATTATAAATTGAGCCACTTAAGGGAACTGGAAGCTGAGTCTATCCATATCATTCGTGAAGTGGCAGCTGAATTTGAGAATCCTGTTATGCTTTATAGTATTGGTAAAGATTCGTCTGTCATGGTACGTTTGGCAGAGAAGGCTTTCTATCCGGGAAAGGTGCCTTTCCCTTTGATGCATATCGATTCTAAATGGAAATTCAGGGAAATGATAGAGTTCCGTGATCAATACGCCAAAGAACATGGATGGAATTTGATAGTGGAAAGTAATATGGAGGCTTTTAATGCCGGAGTAGGGCCTTTTACGCATGGCAGCAAAGTGCATACAGATTTAATGAAGACACAGGCGTTGCTTCACGGGCTGAATAAATACAGGTTTGATGCCGCCTTTGGTGGAGCACGTCGTGATGAGGAAAAGTCACGTGCCAAAGAACGTATATTCTCTTTTCGTGACCGTTTTCATCAATGGGATCCTAAAAACCAGCGTCCTGAATTGTGGGATATTTATAATGCTAAGATTCATAAAGGGGAAAGTATCCGTGTGTTTCCATTAAGCAACTGGACTGAGCTGGATATTTGGCAGTACATCCGTTTGGAAAATATTCCTATTGTGCCGCTTTATTTTGCCAAGGAACGTCCTGTGGTGAATATAGATGGAAATTTGATTATGGCTGATGATGACCGCCTGCCCGAAGAATATCGGGACCGTATTGAAATGAAGGAAGTGCGTTTCCGTACTTTGGGGTGTTGGCCTTTGACTGGGGCCGTAGAGAGTGATGCCGATACGATTGAGAAGATTGTAGAGGAGATGATGACCACTACTAAAAGTGAGCGTACCACCCGTGTCATTGATTTCGATCAGGATGCCAGTATGGAGCAGAAGAAACGTGAGGGATATTTTTAAATGGATAAGTAGGAATTTAAAATGAAGAAATGGGTGATGGAGAATAAACTGAATATAAAGGAATATTTAGATAAGGATGAACAGAAAGACTTGCTACGTCTGTTGACAGCCGGTTCGGTAGACGATGGAAAGTCTACCTTGATAGGACGTCTGTTGTTTGACAGTAAGAAGTTATACGAAGACCAACTTGCCGCTTTGGAGCGTGACAGTAAACGTGTGGGGAATGCAGGTGACCATATAGATTACGCTTTGTTGTGCGACGGGTTGAAAGCAGAACGTGAGCAGGGTATTACGATTGATGTAGCTTACCGTTATTTTTCAACGAACAATCGTAAATTTATTATAGCCGATACTCCGGGACATGAACAATATACCCGCAATATGATTACCGGAGGTTCTACTGCCAATCTTGCCATAATCTTGGTAGATGCTCGTTTAGGTGTGATTACGCAGACCTGCCGCCATACTTTTCTGGTATCTTTATTGGGAATAAAGCATGTGGTGCTGGCGGTGAACAAGATGGACCTTGTCGGGTTTTCGGAAGAGCGTTTCAACGAAATCGTGACCGAATATAAGAAGTTTGTAGAGCCATTGGGAATCCCGGATGTGACTTGTATTCCTCTTTCGGCACTTGACGGTGACAATGTGGTGCAGAAATCTGAACGTACGTCATGGTACAAAGGTACTTCTTTATTGGAAGTGCTTGAAACGGTTTCCATCGAGAATGATCATAATCTGGCCGATTTCCGTTTCCCGGTTCAGTATGTATTAAGACCGAATCTGGATTTCCGCGGTTTCTGTGGAAAGATTGCTTCCGGTGTCATCCATAAAGGAGATGAGGTGATGGCTTTGCCTTCCGGCAAGAAATCTCATATCAAGAGTATTGTTACTTATGATGGTGAGTTAGAGTATGCTTTCCCGCCGCAAGCGGTGACGTTGACTTTGGAAGATGAGATTGATGTGTCTCGCGGAGAAATGTTGGTACATGCCGATAACATGCCTGTGATAGACCGTAATTTTGAAGCTATGTTGGTATGGATGGATGAGGAGGTGATGGACCTTGACAAATCTTTCTTTATCAAGCATACTACCAATACGGGACGTACCCGTATAGATGGCATTAAGTATAAAGTGGATGTGAATACGATGGAGCATTTGTCTGTTGAAAACGGTAAATTGAAAAAGGAGGATCTGCCTTTGCAATTGAATCAGATTGCCCGTGTGACATTTACTACTGCCAAGCCGCTTTTCTTTGATTCTTATCAAAAGAATAAAGCTTGTGGTTCTTTCATTTTGATTGACCCCATTACCAATAACACCAGTGCGGTGGGGATGATTATAGACAGAGTGGAAGCCAAAGATATGCTGAATGCCATGGAAGTTCCTACTTTGAATCTGACGGATTTGGGTATTGGTGAGGAATATTATGAAGCCGTAGAAAAGGTGGTGAAAGAATTGGACCGTCAAGGCATTACAGTCAAGATAGAAAAATAACAGCGTACAATTAAAAAAGAAGAGTAATGGGATTACTTGAATTCAATAAACTGCCAATCAATACATTAGTAGGCGCCGATTGGAAAACTTTTAAGGCGATTACTACAGGAAGGGAAATTGATTCGGCATATAGAGGAAAATACCGTTTGACGAAAGTTGTATGCCGTTTGCTTTCCACCTTGGCTCCATTGCAGGAAAAGCGATACAGGAAACTGTTGGCCGATAAGTCTTTGGAACACGACCCGGTCTTTATCCTCGGACATTGGCGTAGTGGGACTACCTTTATGCACAATGTATTCTCTTGTGACAAACATTTCGGATATAATACTACTTATCAGACTGTGTTCCCTCATCTGATGATGTGGGGACAGCCTTTTTTCAAGAAGAATATGAGTTGGCTGATGCCTGACAAGCGTCCGACAGATAATATGGAACTGGCCGTAGATTTGCCTCAGGAGGAAGAGTTTGCATTGGCCAATATGATGCCCTATACCTATTATAACTTTTGGTTCCTGCCTAAGTACCAACAGGAATATGCTGATAAATACTTGTTGTTCAATGATATCAGTGATGAGGAATTGAAAGTGTTTGAGGATATATTCACCAAACTTATTAAAATTTCTCTTTGGAATACAGGCGGAACACAATTCTTAAGTAAGAATCCGCCTCATACAGGTCGTGTAAAAGAGTTGGTCAAGATGTTTCCGAATGCCAAATTCATCTATTTGATGCGTAATCCGTATACGGTATTCGAATCTACGAGGAATTTCTTCACCAATACAATCCAACCGTTGAAACTGGAGGATATTTCTCCAGAGACGTTGGAACAGAATGTGCTTTCCATTTATGCCAAGCTGTATCATAAATATGAGGCGGATAAAAGATTCATTCCTGAAGGAAATTTGATGGAAGTGAAATTTGAGGATTTTGAAGCGGATGCAATGGCTATGACTGAGTACATCTATAAATCTCTTTCTATTCCCGGATTCGAAGCAGCTGCTCCGGCTATTAGCCAATATATAGGCGGAAAGAAGGGATATAAGAAGAATAAGTATAAGTATAATGACCGTACGGTCCGGTTAGTGGAAGAGAATTGGAAGTTTGCACTAGATCAGTGGGGGTATTCCATCTAAAAAATAAATGCCCGCAATTCTGTTTTTATAAGGAATTGCGGGCATGATTACCTTCTGCTGACAGAAGGTAGTGTATTATTGGGCTTCGATAATTACACGACGGTTGAATGCCGGAGGAGTTAAGGTGTTTACACCACCCATTCCGCTGATAATCAGATTGTTTTTGTTGACACCCAATTTAACCAGTTCATTAGCCACGTTGTTGGCACGGTCTTCACTTAACTGCTTGTTCCATGCAGCGCTACCTGTATCACTATCAGCATAACCGGTTACTTTCAATTTTAGTCCCGGATTGTCTTTTACCAAATCTGCGATTTGTTGCAAATTTACAGTAGAGTTGGTAGGAAGAACCGCTGAACCGATCTGGAAAAATACAGATTGAGGAGCCGGAGCAATTTGGTTCACTGTAACTTGTTCTGTAACCACTTCAGTGGGTTGGTTGGCAAGTTGGGCTTTTAATTGACGGTTTTGTTCTATCTGTTGAGCCAAAGCGGTATTGATAGCATCCATTTGTGAAGAGGTAAGTGCCATGATAGCATCTACATCCGGAGCTGGTTTGAATCCTCTTTGTGGAAATTTATAAGTGATACCCACTGTAGCACCTGCCATAAAGTCAGGGCCTTTACTGGTGGTTTTTCCATCAAATTTGTTTTCTGTACCCATTCCGTAAAGTTCCAGATTTAAGTCCCAGGCACTGGCCAGATGGAATGTATTGATGATACCGAAATTGAATGCCAGTGAATTACGACGTGGAGCATCATATGAGTGGGCAAAACCGAAACCTACGAATGGCACGAAGTCGTATATGCGGTCTTCATTATATCCGGCTATCATGTTACTGACATTGAATAAGATGTCACCATGCAAATTCATGTAGTTGAACTTATCCTGATAGTATCCTTCGCTTAACATGTGAGGTTTGGAATATGCGGAAGGTTCACTGGAAAAACTCTTCGACTGCAAACCGCTATATTGCAAACGTAATCCTAAGCCGGGAGTAAACCATTTACCGATTGATATTTGAAGAGCGGGAGCAATACGTTTCTTGAATTTACCAAGATCGGACTGATCGCCGAACAGTACTTGTGCACCTCCACCAACAGAGAAGAACCAATTATCGAAGAAGTGATTGGTCTCTACCTTGTACTTATCCACAGGTACCTCCATTACATCTACACTCTCGCCTACAAGGACGTTTTGTGAATTGCTTTTCTGCTGTGCAAACGCTACAGAACTTAAACTGGCCGCAGCCAGCAAAAACATTAATTTTTTCATACTCATTTCTATTAGTTAATTATTGTCCAGGTTTATCTTCCCAAATTCAACTAAATAACATGAGTGCTGATAAAAAGTTTGAGTAGGTTGACTATTTAATATTTTTTTATGAAAGAAGGCTAAAAAGATAGTGGGTATCTGTGCTGTATCCGGCATCAAAACTGAATCCTTCCCATTTGAATCCTTTTAAATCCCCAGGATTCTCTATCCGGTTTTTAATGATGAAGCGTGTCAATTCTCCACGGCACATTTTTGCATAAACCACAACGGTGGTTAATTTTCCTTTTTTCCATACCTGAAATTCTGGTGTGATCACTTGTACTTCTTGCTCCACGCGTTTCCAATCGAATAAATCTTTCATCTCCCCACTTGCCAGATTGATTAGTATTCCTCCTTTTGCTTTAATTTCTTTGATAAAGGTGTCGGTCAGAATTGGCTTCCAATAGTCAAACATGGATATTCCTCCACGTTCAGGTAGTTTGATATCTCCTTCCATTCTGTAATTCTTGATCTGGTCTAACGGGCGGAGTAATCCGTAAAGAAAAGAAGTGATTCGCAAGTGATCCTGTGCATATTGAAAATCTTCAGGGGTAAAATCCTGTGGGTGGATACGTTTATATACGATACCGGTATAAGCCAGTAAGGCAGCTAAAGCCGAGGGAGAGTCCGAACAGAAATCTTGAAATCGCATATAGTTCTCTGCTGCTATTTTACTGTTCACACGTAAAAGTCGTTCCAGTTCTTCAGCAGAGAATTGGGACATATCAAGTGCATTCTGTATCGCTTCAGTTTGGAATTGTGGTGTACTGGTAACAGGAGTTTGTATTTTGCTCCGTCCGGTCATTGTTTTGGCACATGAAATAAAAGTCATCATAGGCTAAAAAATAATATTTTCTGGCGGCAAATATAAGAAAAACAGATATATTTGTCTTTGTTATTCCATAATTAAATATTGAGAACTATGAAAATGAAAGAGTTAGGATTATTGTTCATGATGCTTTGCATGGTATTTGCCGTAAATGCTCAAGAATTGAAAAAAGGAGATAAATTACCTGATTTTCATTTAAAATCTGCAGTATATGGAGATATTTCTTCGACTGAATTGAAAGGTAAGGTCGTTTTGGTGAGTTTATTTGCCACTTGGTGCGGGCCATGTCAGCTGGAACTGGCTGAAATAGAGAAAACTTTGTGGGCTGAATATAAAGATAATAAGGACTTCGTATTATTAGTAATTGGTCGTGAGCATACGGATGAACAGTTGAAGGCTTATAATGAACGGAAGAAATTCACTTTCCCGTTATATCCCGATCCTAAACGTGAGGTGTTCTCTTTATTTGCTGAAAAGTCAATTCCTCGCGCCTATCTTTTCAATAAAGAAGGAGAAGCCGTTTATACTTCCATCGGGTATGAGAAAGAAGAATTTGGATATCTGATGAATGCCATTGCGGAAGCATTGAAATAGGACCCTGTTGATATTTCAAGATGACTAAACTGTTCTCGTTGTTTATTTTATTATCTTTTGTTCTCCCGGTTAGTGGACAGAAAAAGCTTGATTCAGATAAAGCAAGAAAAGAAAAAGCTTATCATTTGACAGGTTCTGTCAGAGAACAGGGAGAACGCCCTTATCCCGATCCTTTGCCGGATGTAAATATCCAACTTTATTCTT
>NZ_JBCOCI010000070.1:0-25988 GCF_040929485.1 Phocaeicola sp. RTP21198st1_B8_RTP21198_201120
GTTGCAAGCTGCCGGATCTTGTCTTTCACTTGGTTGATAACCGCTTGTGGGGCTTGGGTGAAAGGCTTGTCATAGATGGATAAATAGTCAGCGTACCACTTCATGCGTTTTTATATATTCGGACAGTGTGACCGGATTCCGGTGATTACTGAATCGTGATTTGAATTTGTTTTTGAGGATATAGAACAGGGCTTGAATCATCTTTTTCATTTCCGTCAGGGCGGAACGGCGGGGATATAGTTTCTCCACCATTTCCCGGTTCCATTTGTTGAGGAAGAAAGAGGAGTAGTATTCATCTTCGGGATTGACTAGTATCTCCACTTCCTCTTTCCACTCATAGCGGTTCAAGGTTATATCTCCTTCCGTCAGCCACAGCAGTTTGTAGGGGAGGGATTGGAAAGGCAGATAATTCAGGAATAATTCTCCATAGTCGTTTTCATAGTTTCCCGGCATCTTGTTTTTTTCATAGAAGACCAGTTTGTTGTCTATATCCAATATAACCCATTTATGTGATTTTTTGGGAAACAAGTATTCGCCCAGCAGACTGGGAGTTTCTATGTATCCCCGTCGGGCTACCCTGCATAATTCTTTGACAAAAGCTTCGGGATGTTCCACGTGTTCCAATACCTGATTGCATATTACGTAGTCAAACTCCTTGTCTTTGAAGGGCAGGTTTTCTCCATCGGCATGTACAAAGGTCTGATGAGGGTATATTTTCACGTCACCGCAACGGTGGTAATTGGTGTCAATAAATTTTTCGGCTATCACGTTGGAGCGATACGTCGGATTATGGCCCGGACCTATTTCTAGCACTTTGTCGTTTTTATTTATATGGATGTCTCCTCTGTCGTAGGGGGAATCTGTTTTCATTGTTCTGTTCCGTTTAATAAGTTGTTGAATAGCTGAATCCATTGTTGCATTATTACATCTTCAGCAAAACGTTGTACATTGATACGGGCTTTTTTCCCCATTTCTTTTCTTATTTGTTTGTTTTCAATCAGATAATTTATTTTTTCGGCCAGTTCTTCTGTTTTTCCATTTTCGACCAATAGTCCGTCTTCCCCGTCCCGGATGATATCTTTAGGTCCGCATGGACAGGCGAATGACACGGCAGGTACTCCGCATGTCATTGCTTCCGCTATGACCATTCCGAATCCTTCAAATCTGGAACTTGATACAAAGATAGAACTTTCACGGTATTTACAGAACATATCCGGGGTTGCATTTTCAAGAAAAAGGTTCTTTAATTTCAATTTTCCGGCCAGTACTTGATATGCAGTCTTATCCCCTTTGCCATATATATGTAATTCCCAGTCCGGATGCTGGTCACAGACTTTGCTCCATGCTTCCAGTAACAAATCGAATCCTTTTTGATAAGTATATCTTCCGGCTGCGGTTATCCGTTTATTGTTCAAGTCGCTGAATGTTCCGGATTGAAAGGGTAGAGGGTTGCTGATAACTTTTACATTTTGCAGTTCGGACCAGTTCACTCTGTCTTCTTCACTCAGCACAACGAACTTATCCAACTTTTTTAA
Source organism: Phocaeicola sp. RTP21198st1_B8_RTP21198_201120 (assembly GCF_040929485.1). Lineage (NCBI taxonomy): Bacteria > Pseudomonadati > Bacteroidota > Bacteroidia > Bacteroidales > Bacteroidaceae > Phocaeicola > Phocaeicola sp. RTP21198st1_B8_RTP21198_201120. The sequence continues at coordinate 1,536 of NZ_JBCOCI010000070.1, forward strand.
ATGCCTCACCAGACTTTTCATCCATAATTTGGCAAAAAGTTCCTTGATGAAGTTGCTTTCGTCCTTTTCAAAATTACGATAGTTTTTTCGGTTCACGTGTAGCTCCCCTATCTTTTTACTTCCATCTTTGAGGGAAGTGATAAAGTTTATTTCCCGTCGTAACAAAGAAACTGTGATGTCCGGTTTGAGGTGAGACAAAGCGGCAGAGAGCTTGCGTCGGTATATTCTTTGTTTTTTCAGATAAACCGGCACTTTTTTCCAAAGAGGAAGTTCCCATAATTCTTCAAAGTCTATATTCAGTTGGATGATTTTTACTTTGGGCGATAAAGTATAGCAGGGAGGCTTGCCTTTTCCGTCAGTCAGCAAAATATATATGTCATAATTACCATTCTCCGCTAGATAATTGGCTTTGGTGGTCAGTACCCTTTCCACTCCTCCGGGGATATGGAGAGAGGGGGTACAATAGGCGATTCGGATCATAGGCGGGAGTATTACAGGTTGTTTATTACTTTCATCATTTGTTCTTTCCATGACAGGTTTTTAATGGAATCCCTTATTCTGCAAGGAGACAGATCCAGTTCCATATAGAACCGGATAAGCCGGCGGATATCTATGGGACTTTCATCGGCCGGAACTTTCAGTATATAAGGCATCTTGTCAAAGTCTCCATCTGTTTCTGAATATACAAAAGGTATTCCCCGTGCTGCATATTCTCTGTTTTTTAATGTTTTGATTTTGTCGATGCCACTGCGGTGGCGTGCCAGACTGCCGATGGCAAAGTCTGCTTCGTTGAATAATTCGTCTAGTTCCTCATTCATTTTTTGTCCGTGGAAGATGACATATTTCTCTATATGATATTTGTTGATAAGTTCATAAAATCCGGGAGCGTGTTGTGAGTCATGCATTTCGGATTTCCATATACCGCCTGCGATGTGGAAAAATACGGTTGTGTTTGCCGGGTTTTGGTAATATCTACCCAAACCGTCTATCAGGCGGTCGTAACCGTGCCAATAATGTACTTCGGCCACTCCTAATAGATGAATGACAGAGGTATTTTTAGAAAGCATCTTTTTCAGCGGGATGGAATCAAAGTCAACTCCATTGGATATCTGAATGGTACGTTGGCCGAATATACGGTGATAGTCTGAGAAAGTGACGATGGCGTTCACGTGTTTTGCCAGTGTCTTTCGGAATACTTTATCCACTTGTATCCCCAGGCGTGTGGTCAGTGGAAAACCGGTGTATTCGCTGTCGTAAGGATAGGTGGGTATTTCCATCGCTATTTTAATTCCGGCTTTCCTTAGTTTGCTGAACAGCCGGATGGTGAACGGATTTGCATTATGGAAAGAGCGTACGTAGATTAATTCCACTTGATGTGTTACAGCATAGCGGTATATGCATTGGTAGGAAACTCTCCTTTTCGCCGCAGCTGGTTTGCCTGTTCCGTAGTCGTCTATTATTTCATCGTTTATCATCCTTACCCGGTGGCCGTTGTCCGCTATGCTGTATGTGCATAAACTGACCTGGTGTCCACATGTTTCAAAGCCTTTAACCTGATACAGGATCTTTTTGCTGATGCCGCTGTAAGGGGATAGTCCGTGGAAAAGGAGATAGATGATATTCATAGTCGGGTAGTTGTTAAAGTGTTGAATAGTTCATCCCACAGTTTCATCACTTCTTCGCGTAAATAACGTTGGATATTCTTTTGGGCCTGCTTTCCCATCCGTATGCGTTTGTCCGTATCCTCTATCAGCCGGCATATCGCGTCAGCCAGTTCGTCCGTGTTTCCGTTCTTCACCAGTATTCCGTCTTCTTCCGGAGTGATAATCTCGGCAGGTCCGTATGGACAGTCGAATGAAATGCAGGGAACACCACATGCCATCGCTTCCAGAAGTGCCATCGGTAATCCTTCAAATCGTGAACTCATGACGTATATGGAACTTACCAGATATTTTTCTTGAATGTTTTTTGTCGGAGGGCATAGTGAAAAACTGTTTTCTATATGATGCTTTTCAATAAGCTCTTGCAGACTGTTCCTATCCTGTCCTTCTCCGTAAATGCAGATATGCCAGTCGGGATGCTTCCGATTGACTTTGATCCAAGCTTCAATCAGGCGGTCATACCCCTTCTGTTCGCTGTATCTTCCTATGCTGATGATTCTTTTTTCCAGGCAGGAACTCCCTTTTTGGGGTGAGAAAGGTAAGAAGTTTGGTATGACACAAGCCTTCTTCACTTCTTTCCAATTATCCGCATCATGTTGTGTCAGAACAACCAGCGCGTCCAGTTTTTTTACAGCTTCCTCCTGTTTCTTTCTCCAATGCCGTGCGATTTGCTTGTATGGGAATCCCCGTTGTTCCATCAGATGCAGGTTACGAGTGTACGGTTTAGCTATATGGGATTCTCCTATTTTTACGCTTCCATCGTCCAGTTGTGTCAGAAAATCCAATTCTCGGCCCAATGTGCTGATGACGATATCCGGCTTCAAGGTTTTCAGCCAATACTCCAGCTTCTTTCTGTACAGGTACATCAGGGTAAAATAATAATACCCTCTTACTAACAGGTTGTGATGATACTGTCTGTCAAAATCAATCGCTATGTCAATGTGCCTGATTCTGGGAGATATCGGGAAAACGGGCGGTCGTTCTTTTTGTGAATCTGTGATAATAAATACATCCTGATGCATTTCGTCAGCCAGATAGTTCGCTTTTTGGATGATGCTCCGGTCTGCGCCTCCCACGGTGCATAGTGCTGTGTATAGATAAACGATGGTCATTTTTCAGTCAGTTTATGAAACAACATTTCCCATTGCGGCATGATGTTTCGGAGTGAGTAGCGTTTTATATTTTGTTTAGCTCTTTTGCCAAAAGCTTTTCTTTCTGCTTCATGTTCTATCAAGTGGCAAAGAGCGTTGGCAAATCCTTGTATGTCTCCGTTTTTAACGAGGAGTCCGTCTTCCTGGTTTCTGATGATTTCCGATGGGCCAAAAGGACAGTCGAAAGAAACACAAGGAACACCCAGACTCATAGCTTCGATCAAGACCAGTCCAAAACCTTCGTAATTGGAGCTTAGGGCCAGAATGGAACTGTTCAGGTATTCTTGCGTTATGTTTTGTGTAAAAGGATGAATTGTGATGGAGTGTTCCAGCTTTCTGTCTTTAATCTGCCGGGCTAAGCTATCCTTATAAAATCCTTCACCAAATATATCCAGTATCCAGTCGGGGTGGCGTTTCTGCACGATATTCCATGCGTCGATCAGTCTGTCGAATCCTTTTTGCCAGGTCAGTCTGCCTGCCGCTATCACACGGGGAGCTTCACAAGAGCTGATTGTTTGTATATCAATAGAGGTGGTGTTCGGAATGATATGTATATTCGGATGTTGTCCCCACATGGCGGCATCTCCTTGTGTCAGTGTTACTATAGCATCGCTGTATCGTTTTACATCACGGAAACATTGGTAGCTGACGTATCTGTCTTTTATATCTTTAAAAAAACTCTTTTTGCGGTTTGCAGGTATCCGGGTGTATATTTTGGCGCAATGCGATTCAATGATTTTCTTTGCCTTGCAGTTTAATTTACAGATCAAATCCGCTTTGAAACTGGTATTTCCTGATATGATATCGGGATTGATGAACTTGATCTCTTTTTTTAATTTTTGTTCGAATTTATGGTTCAAAGTCCATCCCACTTTCAATTGTTCGAGAAGCGGATGCTGGTATTGCAAATGAAACTTTGTATCCAGATCGATATGTTCCACTTTGTCGGATAACGGGAAAGAAAGAGGATGATTGCCTTGGGAAGAAGTGATAAGATAGACCTCGTGCCCATAAATTTCGGCCAAGTAATTCATCTTATCTGTTAAAATCCGCTCCATGCCTCCTATACGGGCTATAGAGTCGTATACATATACTATTTTCATTCCCCTGATTTGTTTTTCCGTAAAAATAGTGTATTCTTTTTATATATCCAATAAGAAGTTGTTGAAATTCCTGTCCATATCCGTTTTTTTATGGAATGTCGGCTGTATTCGGAGTAAAGAGTGGGTTTCAAGGGATGAAGATGGGTATATTTAGTAATTAAAGTCTTTGGAATGTTGTGAGTATCATTTGTTTTTGCGAATATTGCATTTTATAATGATTAGCAGATAATGATGAAAGAGATAACGGTGGTGATGCCGGTTTACAAGGTGGAAAAATACGTATCAGAATGTCTTGATTCCATAATCAACCAAACTTTTGATTGTTTTGAGTGTATCATCATTGATGATTGCTCTCCGGATAACAGTATGTGCCTGATAGAGGAAAAGCTGGCCGGATATAAAGGGAACATCAGTTTTAGAATCGTGAGAAATGAGAGGAATGAAGGAGTCTCTGCGGCAAGGAACAAGGGAATAGAACTATCCCGGGGTGGTTATCTTTTTTTTATAGATTCGGATGATATGCTTTATGAGAATTGCCTGGAGAAATTATGGGAGGAAACGAAAAGATATCCGGGGGTTGACTTGGTGCAGGGGGATTCTTATTCAGAAGGGATGGAAAACAAAAACAGTGATTTGCAAAGATATACGGAAGGACGGATACGTATCAACAAGCTGTTTCTGGATTCGAAAATAACATCCACTCCGGTCAACAGATTGATCAGAAAGGAGGTGCTGACAGAGAATGCCATTTATTTCAGGACGGGCATTTTGTTTGAGGACTTTTTGTGGTGCTATTTTCTGTATAAAAAGGTGGAAACGTTTGCTTCCGTCAATTCTTTTACTTATTTCTACAGGCGTTCAAATCCTTTCTCAACCATGAATAAGGCGAAAACGGACTTTGACAAGCCGGCAAAGGATTTTATTTTTATCTTGACTGTTTTTAATGAGCACATGGAACAGGAATTGTATGCTGAAAATATCTGTTTCATTTTGAACAAGTTGATGCCGGTGGTGTATAATGCTGCTGCAATAGGGGTTACAAGGGAAAGTAATGATGCGATAGATAAGTTTAAAAGAAATCTGATAAGGAAGCATTGCAGAGAGTTCCGGCCTATGGAGGTTTTGTACGAATTGAATTTGTTCTATCCTTTTTCTCTGCTTTTGAATTGGGGGATTTACAGACATCACATATTGTATAAATACGCTAATCTGATCAAATTGTATTATAAGATATGGGGAAGGTGGTATCTCTGAATCTTCTTGTGTAATGAATATTATTCCTTTAGGTTGGTAGTTTTCTTGTTACATTGGTTGTCGGTTTCTTTTGTAGCCGGTTCATTCATATGTGACAGGATAGCGGAAAAAGCATAATATAATTCTTTGAATGCTTGCAGGCGGAAGAAAAACAGGTATTCAAAAAAGTATTTGGCGGGGAGCCATTCTTTTGTTTTTGCCGAAGGGATACACCACGGAAGTGGTGACAGGTAATAGTGGATTTTTTCTTGTCGCAACAGTCTGTTGCATTTCATGCTTGCGTTGAACCGTATGATTAAACTCTCGCGGTCTTGTTTGGACATAGCAAGGGACTGGTCGGATTCGGTACAATAATAAATGATTCTTCTGTCTGTGGTTACTTTGGGGGCATATATACCGACAAGGCATGAAAAATACACATCGTTGGCTATTCTTGTTTCATCGAATTGAATGTGGAATGTTGACAGGAAGCTGCGCCTTATCATTTTGCCCCAAGGAACTTGAGATTGATATCGCAGTTTGTTTTCCGGGTTTACATCATTGAAGAAGTTGGTATAGTAAGTTCCGCGTCGGCTTTCTTGGGACGGATCATCGGACATGACAAAACGTACATTGAAATAGATGACTTTATGGGGACTGTCCATGTATTCGTTTAAGATAGTAAAACAATCGGCTGTAAAGAAATCATCTGCATCTGCAAAGATAATCCATTTGCCACGGGCGTGGGAGAGTCCTATGTTCCGTGCGTATCCTGCTCCTTTTCCCTCCTTAGTGAACAGGACTTCCGTATTTTTTCTGCCGTTTCCCGGAAAATGAGAAAAATCGACAGATTCGGAATTGCTGTTATCATCAATGATAATGATTTGAATTTCATCCCAAGTGGGAATTGAGCACAGACAGCGTTCCAGAAGACGGGGAGTATTCTTGTGCGGAATAATGATGCTGTAATGATAACTTGTGTTCTTTGTCATTCTTCTTCTTTTTGCAAAGATATTGATTTATATTCAGCATCATGCATTATCTTGTCAATATCTCAATGAGTATGAGAATCTTTCACTGAAAATTCTGGGTGATAATGCCCTCATGCCCTCACTGTGTGCACAACTGGTTGTTTATGAACTATTTGTATAGTGATGGTAAAAATTGTAACTCTCACTTATGCTCTCATGCCCTCACTGTTTTTGAGAACAGAATTTCACATAATCTATTTGTTATCAGTTATATATCCTTTTTTTATAAGTTGTTCCGGTTTAATATGAAGTAGGTCGTTCTCAGGCTTTTTCTTTGCAAAAAGTGCGTCTGAAGGGATCATACCTCTACGGAATATGGCGAATTTCCGGCAGCAGTAAAAAGATCAGGAGGTTTTAAAAAAAGCTCGCCATCTTTTTAAAAAAGAACAAGGTCTTTTTTTTATTTGACCTGTTGTTTTTGGGTGTGCAGGATTTCACATACGTATGTGTCGCTCTATGCGTATGTACGTGCCGCATATACCTGCTTTGTATTATATGATATTCTTTCCTCATTCCGCATTTATTTTCGTTTCTTTATCGTATCTTTGCGAAGAAAGAGTGTAATCTAAATTCCATGAGAATATTATTTTATTGTGATACTGTCTTCAGTTTCGGCGGAGTACAGCGTGTGTTGGCTGAAATAGCCAAGGCTTTGTCCGGAAAACATGAAGTCACGATACTGACCACGGATACTTGTACGGACTTGTCGATGTACGGATATGCCGAAAGTATCGTGCAGTTTGATTCTTTCTCTTATTCCGCCTCCTCTTTCATCGAGCGTTTGTTATGTAAAAGCTATAGTTTTTTATATAAACATGGGTTGCCTCATACCCGGCTGACTTCGAAATGGTATGCTGCCAGTTTTTTCCCTTCTTCTTATAAACGGACATTGGCAAGGAAAATAAATGCCCGGCAATGTGATGTAGTCATCGGGGTACATGCTTTTATGGCTCTGCACCTCTCTGCTGTAAAGAACCGGATTCAAACAAAGACTGTTGGGTGGCTGCATAATTCTTATGGAGCATTCTTTGAGAAAGAAACTCCCTATTTGCCGGGATTGGATTATTTTTTTCAAGTCCAGATGAGGAAATTGGACGAGAGGGTGGTTTTAAGTCATGCAGATGCCGGTTGTTTCTTTCGGAAAATGAACCTGTGCTGCGAGGTGATATACAATCCTCTGACTGTACTGCCTAAAGGTCGGGGAAAGAAGGAATATAGAAGGATTTTGGCGGTCGGTCGTTTTTCATTCGGACATAAAGGATTTGATATTTTAATAAAAGCTTTTTCTGTTTTTGTGAAAACTCATCCGGACTGGACACTGGAAATTGTGGGGGAGGGTCCTGAGGAAGCGCTTTACCGTTCATTGATCAATGAATATGAATTGGAAAAGAGCATCGCGCTGCATCCTTTCACGAAAGAGGTGCAGGAGTATTATGCACATTCCAGTATGTATGTGCTGAGTTCCCGTTGGGAGGGATTCGGCCTGGTGATGATAGAGGCTATGGCGCACGGGTTACCTGTTATTGCATCTGATTTACCGATAACACGCGAGTTGTTGAAAGACAAAGATATGGCCGTTCTTTTTGAAACAGGGAATATAGCTCAGCTGGCCGGTTGTATGTCGTATATGGCTGATCGGACGGATTGGGAATGGATGGGAAATAAGGCGGTGGAGTATGCTGATACATTTCATATAGAGAAGGTATGTGACAGTTGGAATAATTTACTAAAAAAAGTAGTGTATGGTACAAGATGAACAGGAAAAATGGGATATTGTGATCAAGCCTCGGTCCGGTTTGTTCCGGTTGGATCTGGAGGAGGTATGGCGGTATAGGGATTTGCTGGTAATGTATATCAGACGGGATATCGTCACTTTTTATAAACAGACTGTTTTAGGACCGTTGTGGTTTGTTATCCAGCCACTGCTTACTACCGTCATGTTCATGTTTGTTTTTGGCGGTATTGCCGGTATTCCTACCGACGGACTTCCCCAACCGCTGTTTTATATGGCGGGCTTACTTTGCTGGAATTATTTCTCGGAGTGTTTAAGCCGCTGTTCGGATACGTTCAACGCCAATCAGAATGTATTTGGAAAAGTATATTTCCCTCGTCTGGTGGTACCCTTGTCCATCGTTATATCTTGCATGATAAAGATGGGCATTCAGTTCGGATTGTTCGTTTTAATTTATATTTACTATTTGTGCAACGGATATTCGTTGATGGTCAACGGATATGCTTGGTTGGCTCCCTTGCTGCTGCTCATGTTGGCAGGACTTGGTTTGGGGTTCGGATTATTGATATCCTCCTTGACGACCAAGTACCGTGACTTGCGTTTCTTGATTACTTTCGGGGTACAGTTGTGGATGTATGCCACTCCGGTTATTTACCCTTTGTCCGTGATGAGGCAGAGTCATGAGCAGTATATGTGGATCATTGTGGCGAACCCGCTGACTTCCCTTATCGAAACATTTAAATTCGGATTCTTGGGGGTGGGGACTTTCAGTTGGTTCCACTTAGGCTACACGTTGGCGTTTACAGTGGTGATAATGCTTTGGGGGATGGTGACTTTTAATAGAGTGCAACGTAGTTTCATGGATGTGATTTAAAAGAAGGGACAGAATGGGAAAAATAGCGATAGAGTTTCAGAATATCAGCAAGCAATATGCATTGGGAAGCATCGGAACCGGCACGCTGAGCCGTGATTTGAATCGTTGGTGGGCGCGGATCCGTGGAAAGGAGGACCCGTATCTCAGAATCGGGGAAGAGAATGACCGTTCCAAGAAAGCGACGGGAGATTTTGTATGGGCGTTGAAAGATATTAATTTCCATGTGGAGGAAGGTGAAGTGCTGGGTATTATAGGTAAGAACGGTGCGGGAAAGTCCACTTTGTTGAAAATCCTTTCGCGGGTGACTTCTCCTACTGCCGGTTGTATCCGTGCACGGGGGCGTATTGCCTCTTTGCTGGAAGTGGGTACAGGCTTTCATCCCGAAATGACAGGACGGGAGAATATTTATATGAATGGTTCCATCATGGGGATGACCAAGGCGGAGATTACCCGCAAGTTGGATGAGATTGTGGCTTTCGCCGGTGTGGAGAAATATATCGATACTCCAGTGAAACGTTATTCTTCGGGTATGACCGTGCGGTTGGGTTTTGCTATCGCTGCCCATCTGGAGCCGGAAATTCTGGTGGTGGACGAGGTGTTGGCAGTGGGAGATGCGGAATTCCAAAAGAAGGCTATTGGCAAGATGCAGGATGTGTCGAAAGGAGAGGGACGGACAGTTTTGTTTGTCAGTCATAACATGGGAAGTATGCAGCAATTATGTACAAAAGGTATATTGCTGGATAATGGTTGCATATCTTTTTCTGGAAATATATGTGAGACAGTAAATGTTTATCAGAGTGGAATTGTATTACAAAAAGAATTTGTGGAAGGCGAAGGGGTTTCTGAAATATTGCAGTTATTGTATGCTTCTGTAAAATCAAGTGATGGGGATATATATTATAACAACTCTGAAATTATTATAGATTTCAAGGTGAAAGTGGCTAAAAAAGTACCATCGTTAGTAATTGGCTTTAATTTATATAGTAGTTGGGGACATCCTTTGGCTCGGGCTGATTATAATGATAATAATGATTTGACCACATTGGGCCCCGGAATTTATTGTTTTATATTTAAAATACCTCCTTATACATTGTCAGATGGTGACTATCATGTTATATTTGATGTGGCGGAGCGTAATATAAAATGTTATACTACGGAAAAGTCGAGTTTGTCTTTCACTATCGTTCAAAGGGGGACAAATGGTTTTGGCAATCGTTTTTGTGAGCAAATAAGTATTAAAAGTTCTTTGTTCAGAGAGAATTGGATGGTGGGGTTTCAAATGATAGAGTCTTTAGACCATGAAGCATAAATGTGTTATTTTTCTTACAGCTTGTGTTAATCCTGGCGGAATGGCTAATACATTGCACACTGATTGCCGACAGAGAATGGAAGAGTATAAAGAAGCACTTTGTTTCTATTTACAAAAAACGAAACTGCCAATTGTATTTTGTGAAAATACGTTGTGTGATATGAGTGGTGAATTCAGTTCTTATATTGCATCCGGCAGATTGGAGTATCTGACGTTTGACGGGAATCATTATGATAAAAGGAGAGGCAAAGGGGTAGGGGAGATAGAAATTTTGGAATATGCCTTTTTACATTCTAAACTGTTGCAGGATGGAACTCATATTATAAAGATAACAGGACGATTAAAAGTGCTGAATATAAAGAGTTTGATAGCTGTCAGGAAGATGTTCGGAGATAATTGTATTCAATTGCGAATTAGTGAAGATGGAGTTTTTACTCAAAGTCAGTTCTTCATAGCTCCAATGCTTTTTTTGAAAGAATATTTTATCCCTTTGGGAGAGATGATAGATGATCGACAGTGTTGCTATTTTGAACATGTGTTGGGATATTCTATTAAGAATCAGGCAGAGTATTGTGTCATTCCATTTTTTAATTTCCCTTTAATTGATGGAATTTCAGGAACTTTTGGAACACATTATAATATTCATTATACACTCTTGGAAAAAATGTATTATGTAAGAAAAACTATATACAAATGTATTATTTTTGATAATAGGTATGCTCAGAAAAAGCAAAACATTTTGGAACGTTTGCTTATTAAATGCTACTATGGAGTGATTGTTGTTATCATTTTCGTTTCTCGTAAAATTAATGAAATATGAATGCATTGGTTTCAATATTGGTCCCTATATATAATGTTGAGAAGTATATAGATAGATGTGTCCGTTCTTTGTTTGAACAAACTTATGGCAATATTGAGTATGTTTTTATAGATGATTGTTCATTAGATAACAGTATGAATATACTCATGAATATTAGTAAAGAATATCCTGAAAGATACGGATCTATGAAAGTATTGTTTCATTCTAAAAATGTAGGAATTGCTCAAACGAGAAATGAACTGTTAAAGGAAGCCAAAGGAGAATATTGCATATTTATAGATAGTGATGATTATGTGGAGCTGAATGCGATAGAAATACTTTATAATAAAGCATGTGAAACTGGAGCTGAGATTATACGCTATAATTATTATGTGAATAATGAGAACGGGAATTATGAGGTTGTCACTCACGAGCCTATGCAAAATAAACAGCAATTATTGGAAAAGGCAATAAGTAGTCTTTCGGGAGTGGATGCTATGTGGAAATTATTTGTGAAGAGGAACCTTTATGATAGGAACTCATTACAATTTGAAGACGGAATTAATGCTTGTGAAGACTATATAATGAGCATCAAGTTATTTTATTATTCTAATTTAACCGTAGATATCTCGAATGTATTGTATTATTATACTGTAATAGGAAATTCTTATAGCTATACTAAGAATTATGAATTGTTTTTGGTGGATAGAATAAAAGCTATAGGTGCGGTAAAAACTTTTTTGGAACTCAATGATATTTGGCAGACTTATAAAAAAGCTTTATATGCAAGGATTATAATGTGTAAACAAACTTATTTGATCAATAAGGAATATTTTGATATTGATAAATATTATAAGTTGTATCCTGAAGCTAATAAAACATGGAGAAACTTTGCTTATGGAAAAAGAGAAATTTTATTATTTTGGCTTGCAGAGCATAAAATGACTATATTGATTAAACTGATTTACTTATTTTAGATTTTTGTCGGTTTGACTTAACCGATTGAGAAATAAACTTTTAGCGAATTATTTGAGAAGTGGCGGTAATGAGTTAGCAATCGTGTGAATTTCAGCGTTTTGCGTTGCTATGCTGTCAAATAACTCTTTCATTTGCAAATATAGTTTTTTTTCGAAAGTACGAACTATCGGCGGCAGTTTTATAAAATCGACTGGCGAAAAAACAAATAAAATTTTCCAAAATAGCTTTGGATAAGCCATTAACGAAATACATTCTTTTAAGAGCACAGTGGTTTACCCAATAAAATTATATACCTTTGTAACAAGTTAAAGAAGATGTCGCAATGAATCGGATAAAAGAAGCATTGATTGAGGCGGGTATTAGTCAAACTGAATTGGCTAAACGACTTGGCAAAGGTTTTAATATGGTCAATCTATACGCCACGAACAAAGTGCAACCGCCTATACCCTACTATACAGGATAGCGGAAATACTGAATGTGGATGTGCGTACACTTCTTGTACCTAACGAAATAAAAAAATAGACATATGGCAAATACTAATCTAAAAGAAGCTAAGGCGGCTAAGAATGATGAGTTCTATACGCAATTTCATGACATAGAGATTGAAATGAATGCCTATCTTGAATATGACCCGGACGTGTTTAGGGGAAAGACTGTATTGCTTCCTTGTGATGACCCCGAATGGAGCAACTTTACCCGATACTTTGCCGCCAAGTTTGATGAGTTAGGCTTGAAAAAACTGATTTCTACGAGTTATGCACCGGATGCCAAGAAAATGAAATTACTTGCAGAGCCTTCTTTGTTTGAAATGGAAGCACCGCAATTTGACCCTAAGAAAGCGCAGACAAAAGGTAAAATCTTTATCCTTGACAAAGACATAACGAATGATGGTAGAGTAAATATCGAAGATTTACAGTGGGAATATCTTGAAGGAGATGGAGATTTTCGTAGTAAGGAAGTTACAAAACTTCGAGATGAAGCTGACTTTATCGTAACTAATCCTCCATTTTCCTTGTTTCGTGAATTTTTGGCATGGATTATAGAAGCGGATAAGAAATTTATCATTATCGGAAATATGAATGCGATAACCTACAAAGAGGCATTTCCACTGATAAAAGATAATAAAATGTGGTTGGGATATTCCATTCATAGTGGAGACAGAGAATTTGAAGTTCCGAATGAATACCCATTAGCTGCAGCAGGATGGCGAATTGACGAGAATGGTCGAAAGTTCATAAGAGTTAAGGGTGTACGTTGGTTTACAAATATTGATCATGGTCGTCGCCACCAACCTCTTGCTTTAATGACTATGGTTGACAATCTCCGTTTCTCGAAACACAAAGAACTGAAAGGAAAAACAGCATATGATCATTACGACAATTATGATGCCATTGAAGTGCCTTTTACGGATGCTATTCCGTCAGATTATGACGGTGTGATGGGCGTTCCTATTTCCTTTTTGGATAAGTATTGTCCGGAGCAATTTGAAATCTTAGGGATAACTAAAACTTGGTATGGTAGTGCTTCCAAGGTCTATCCAGAACAGATTCAAGTAGACCGTCATGGCAAAGAGACGAAAGTGACGAAACTCAATGACGGGGCAGTCTTGCTTCATTCCGAAGTTCCTCAGAATGAAACATATTATATGGTTGACGGGAAATATTATACCCAAGTTTATGCAAGAGTTCTTATTAAACATATCAGATCATAATTTGCGTATGAGTAATCGGGCATATGTTGAAACCAAAGAGCCATTGCTCCCAATAGCTCCCCTACGGTTCAAATCCGCAAAGTTAGGTGTGTCGGAAATGTTGTATTCCTTGGTTTTTAATCCCCATTGATTGCCCCTGTCGGTTATCCCTAAGATTTCAACTTAAAAACAAAAACAATAAATTATGACACAACATAATACCATCAAGCTTTTTGAAGCTAAAAAAGTCCGTACTATTTGGGACGACAAAGATGAAAAATGGTACTTTTCCATAGTGGATGTGGTGGCTGTCCTAACCGATAGCCCTAATCCTCGTAAGTATTGGAGTGTCTTGAAAACACGTTTAAAAAAAGAAGGGAGTGAGTTGACTACAAATTGTAGTCAACTGAAAATGAAATCGGCTGATGGAAAGATGTATTTAACCGATGTGGCAGATACTCAGCAGCTTCTCCGTTTGATTCAGTCTATTCCATCGCCCAAAGCAGAACCGTTCAAGCAATGGATGGCACAAGTGGCGACTGAACGTCTTAACCAAATGCAAGACCCCGAACTCTCTATCAATCAAGCACTGGTGGACTATAAGCGGTTGGGGTATTCGGATAATTGGATTAATCAGCGTCTCAAATCTATAGAGATTCGTAAAGACCTCACGGATGAATGGAAGCGGCACGGATTGCAAGAGGGAGTGCAGTTTGCTACGCTGACCGATATTATTTATCAGACTTGGAGTGACATGACCGCCAAGGAATATAAGCAGTTCAAAGGTCTGAAAAAAGAGAACTTACGTGACAATATGACCAATAAGGAATTGGTGCTAAATATGTTGGCGGAACTTTCCACCAAAGAAATATCTGAAAGTAAAAATCCGGAAACATTTCGGGAACACATGGATGTGGCGGAAGCCGGTGGTGAGATTGCCCGCAATGCCCGTATGGAGTTGGAAGCCAAGACGGGTAAGGCAGTCATCAGTCCGCTGAACGCCAAGACAGGCATTGCGCTCAATTCATCTCCGGAAGAAGAAGACACAAAAGAATAATCCTAAAAAGTGAATCAATATCATGAAGACAACATTGCATACAGAATGGACTGTTGAAGACATCTGTAAAGGATTTACCTACAACGAATTGGAAGGTAAAGGTCTGTTTGGATTGGACGGGCGGCTCACTATCCAACCCGAGTATCAACGCCATTACATCTACAACGATGGGAAACGTGATGTAGCGGTGATAGAATCCCTGCTGAAAGGTTATCCCATCGGACTAATCTATTTCAACCGGACTGTGGACGGACGATTTGAAGTACTTGACGGGCAGCAACGCATCACTTCTATCGGTCGGTTCGTTACAGGAAAATTCGCCATCAAGGATGAAGCGGATAACGTACAGTATTTCTCGGGATTGCCCGAAGAGCAGCAACAAAAGATTATGCAATCCTCTCTGCTGGTATATGAATGCGAAGGTGAGGAAAAGGAAATAAAGGAGTGGTTCAAGACCATCAATATTGTAGGCATTCCGCTCAAGGAGCAGGAATTGCTCAATGCCATCTATTCGGGCGAGTTCGTAAATGCAGCCAAGCGGGTGTTCAGTAATTCCCAAAATGCGGAAATACAGAAATGGAGTCATTATATCAAGGGAGATGTGAAACGGCAGGATTATCTGGCGGAAGCCCTCCGGTGGATTTGCGACAGTAAGGAGATGAGCATTGATGCCTATATGAGCATACACCGTCACGAGCCTTCCACGGGAGAATTGAAAAGTTATTTCCGTTCTGTGATTGACTGGGTATCGGCTACCTTTACTATGGTAGAGCGTGACATGTGCGGCTTGGAATGGGGACGGCTGTATGAAACGTACCATGCCACCCCTTATAGTACCGTCCATGTTACGGAACGGGTAAAAGCCTTGCAAGCGGATGAAAGCGTGCGGTGTCCCCGAAATATTTACGAATATGTACTGGGTGGAGAAGAGGATAAGAAATTGCTTGACATCCGTATCTTTGAAGAAGCAACCAAGCGGGCTGCCTACAAGCGTCAGACCGAAGCGGCTGAGAAACAAGGAATTTCCAATTGTCCGCTCTGTGCGTTGGGGAATAATGCCAACAAGACCCGTATTTACAAACTTTCGGAAATGGATGCCGACCATGTGACTGCATGGAGTAAGGGAGGGTCAACCAGCATGGAAAATTGTGAGATGCTTTGTAAAACCCATAACCGTTCAAAGGGAAATCGGTAAAAGTGTGTTATTTTGAGAGAGTTAAATCAATTAATTCTCTCAAAATATGAACAATAAAAAAACATTTCATGAAGTTTCCGAGATTTGGTGTGATGCAAAACGTCCGATAGTGAAGCATTCCACCCTATGTGCTTATCAGCTTACGTTACAGACACACCTATTGCCACGATTTGGCGCTGCGGAAAATATAACAGAGAAGGATGTCCAGCAGTTTGTGATAGACAAATGTACTTCCGGATTAGCAAGAAAAACAGTCTGGGATATAGTGGCAGTGCTCAAATCTGTTATCAAATACGGGAATAAGCACGGGATTTTCCATTTTGAAGAATGGGAAATCGAATATCCTACCCAAATAGAAAACAAACTGCCGCCAACATTGTCATTAAATCATCAGCGTATATTGATGCGTCACTTGCTGGAACAGCCCACTCCACAAAATATAGGTGTACTGTTGGCTCTCTGTACCGGAATGAGAATTGGTGAGGTTTGCGCTTTGAAATGGGAAGATGTGGATTTTGCACAAAAGACAATCATCGTGAAGCATACTGTAGGCAGAATATATAACTGTGAGTTGAAATCTACAGAAAGGGTTCACTCTTCCCCAAAAACCAAGAATTCCTATCGTGAGATTCCTATATCCAAACAGCTTCTCCAAGCGTTGAAAATGGTAAGGAAACAATCTCAATCCCCATACGTAGTAGGCACTTCTACACAATCTAAAGAGCCTCGTTCTTATCGTGATTATTTTGGCAGGTTGCTAAAACGATTGGATATTCCCCACTTGGTCTTTCATGGACTTAGGCACACATTTGCGACCCGATGTATTGAAAGTCAGTGTGATTATAAAACTGTCAGTGTCATACTCGGTCACTCAAACGTAGCAACGACACTTAATCTGTACGTCCATCCTAATCTCAATCAAAAGAAACGGTGTATTGACCGTATGAGTAATTTCTTGGGAATAACATGAGTTAGTCTTGGACTCTATATACATGGGGACAAAAAAATGTCCTCCATGTATGTGATGTGCATGATAGACTATAGCTTGAAGCCTTTATTCTTTTTCTGAATAGGCTTCAAGCCGACATTCTGTTGTAATCGTTCAAATTGTTTCTTGAACCATTCCCCGATATGCAGTCCGTCAATGGCAAGTATCAGCTTTCCATTGTTTGTACCAACTTTGGCAGTAACATCATTCGTCTTGAACTTACGCCTATACTCATCGGAATAGAGTTCGCCGTTGTACGGCAATGGCTTGCCTGTCATTAAATGGGCGGTCTGTTCATGGGTAAAACCGACAGCAAGGCACAATTTCTCAATACGGAGCATAGCACGAAACCAAGGAAACCATTCTGCGGCTTTTATCAACAAGGCGTTAAGCCTTGACACTTCCGTTTGATGTTTTGTTACCGTTTCGTTCTTTTCCTGCAAGTGCCGTTGCTGCATTTCCAGCACTTGACGGCTGTGGTCTGCCCGTATGGTCTGTATCTCGGCTTGCAGTGCTTCGATGGTTTCCTCGTGTGTGGCTACCTCCCTATGCAGGACGGTGTTCTCCCTCTCCAGCGTCTTGACCTTGTTGCTCCCGAAAAGAGAACCGACACTCTCGGCGATGTTGGCGGCTGCGGTCGTGGCTGCCCCTTTCAGCCGTTCGGTCTGTATCTCTTTTTTCGCCCGTTCAAGCTCTTCCCGTGCCGTTTCTTTCCGTTCCTGCAATTCCACCACTTCCGTTTTCAGCTCCTCCGTCTGCCGCTTTATGTCACGGTAATATTGCTGCGTGGAAACGTGCCTCGCTTCCGAACCGTCCACGCCCCGTTGTAAACCGTATTTTTTCATCGCAACAGCGTAGCTGTCTTGATAGGCTTTCAGTTTCAAGCGGCTCATGATGTCATCGGCGCACAGCCTCACGGTGTCGGTCGGCTTCTTGCGGTAGCGTTTCTTCGCCTGCTCCTCCCTTTTCTTCCGCTTGCGTTCCCCCTTGACTATCGGCACAAGTGTGACGTGCATGTGCGGTGTTTTCTCGTCCAAGTGCAGGTGAGCCGCCACGATGTTCTCCTTCCCGAACGTGTCGGCAAAATATTTGAGGTTGTCGGCGCACCACTCGTCCAGCCGTCCCGCCCGTTCGATGCGTTCCATGTCTTCGGGCGTTGCCGACACGTTGATGCGGATTGCCCGCACTTGGTTGCTCCCGATTTTGCGTGTCAGTCCAGCTTCTTCCAGCCTCCTTTGGATAGCCGCCGAACGGTCTTTCACTCCTTCGGGATATTCGATGAGTTTTCGGTTTAGATGCGTGTGGAAAAGCCACTCAACTTTGACCCTTTTGGCCACGCAGAATTATCCCTTTTGGCTAAAATATGATTGACCCCTTTGGCTAAAATAGTGTTGCCCACTTGCTTCACCTATAATTATAGTTTTTTTGTGTAGATTTGAGTACCCTTGTCCTGGTGTAACGGGGGAGAAAATAAAATCTATACAAATGAATAAACGAATCAAAAATATTTTAAGATGTTATGCGGCTGGCATAGGAATCAAGGAAACGGCATCTACGTTTCATATTTCCCGTAATACAGTCCGCAAATATGTCCGCTTATTCCTTTCAAGCGGCAAGAGTATTGAACAGCTTCTTTCCCTGCCCAATGGACAGTTGGATGAACTGTTCGGCTGCACGGATACCCGGCATCGGGAGCCTTCATCCAAAAGGATTGAATTGGAGGCCTTGCTTCCCGGATATGTATCTCGTCTGTCACGCAAAGGTATGAGTGTCCGAAAACTGTTCAAGGAGTACCATACCGAATATCCGGACGGCTATCAGTTGTCTTCCTTCAAACGGATTGTCAGCGAATACAGGTTTCACATTAAGGTTGTCGGTCATGTAGAGCACTATGCCGCAGAGCAGATGTATATTGACTTTGCCGGTGACAGACTTGAAGTTGTTGATGAAATGACGGGCGAGACGAAGAAATCCGAGGTATTTGTTGCCATCCTTCCGTTCAGCCATTATTACCTACTGCGAAGCCGTATGGTCGCAACGCAAGGAAGACCTGATAAAGGCATGCGAGAATGCCATTCAATATTTTGAAGGTGTTCCTGCGGCTATCGTCCCCGACAATCTGAAGGCTGCCGTCACACGAAGCGACCGCAACGAACCTGTCATCAATGATGATTTCGCCGCTTTTGCCGAATATTACGGCTGTGTGGTCTATCCTGCTCGTGTGCGTCACCCCAAGGACAAGGCTTTGGTAGAAAATGCCGTAAAGCTCCTCTACCGTTCCATTTACCTTGATATAGAGGGAATGACATTTTCCAGTTTGGAGGAACTCAATACCGCCATCCATATTTCCTTGCTTGATTTCAATGAAAAGGTGATGGCCGGACGGGAGATGTCACGCAAGGAAATATTCCTTCATGGAGAGAAGGATTATCTTCGTCCGCTTCCCGTGAAACGCTACGTAATGAAAGAAAGGAAACTGATGACCGTGGGAAAGAACTCTTACGTTTCCTTGTTCAAGCACCATTACAGTGTTCCAAAAGAGTATGTAGGCAGGCGCATGACGATTCTCTATGATG
Organism: Phocaeicola sp. RTP21198st1_B8_RTP21198_201120; assembly: GCF_040929485.1. Classification (NCBI taxonomy): domain Bacteria; kingdom Pseudomonadati; phylum Bacteroidota; class Bacteroidia; order Bacteroidales; family Bacteroidaceae; genus Phocaeicola; species Phocaeicola sp. RTP21198st1_B8_RTP21198_201120. The sequence goes on from NZ_JBCOCI010000070.1 coordinate 20,913, forward strand.
CCGACACGGTGTAAATCTATTGTGGAATGAACCTTGTCGCCACCCACGACCGCTGTGACATTCCTTACACTTATTCTTGGAAAAAGGAGCACAACCTGCCTGGTCATTATGGTCCCTATGACAAGGACTTGGAGGAACTCTTTCAACGTGCCTCGGAAATAGACAACATCGTATTGAACTATCTTCGGGAAGTGGAGCGTGTCATGCAATATCCACCCAAAGCGTTCAGGTCATGCCGTGGCATCATGACACTGGAGAAGAAATACGGCCGTGACCGTCTAGTTGCGGCTTGCGCATGTGCGGATCAGAAATTGCAATACGGATACCAAGCCTTGCGCGAGGTGCTTGAACTGGGAGAAGATGTGGATTTCCTTCCTGATGAGGACGGAAAAGTACAGTCCAACGTGACCTCCCAGATTTCATTGACCCACAAAAATATACGTGGACGTGAATATTACAAAAAAGACAAACAATAAAACTATTATTTATGGAAGTAAACAATAAAACAGTTCCCGTTACGGGACAACAAGACCAGAATACCATATCACTGGATTTAATGAACCGTATGAAATTGCATGGTATGGCAGAGGCTTTCAGGGAAAGTCTTGCCGGCACCACTCCGCAATCCATGACTGCGGACACGTTCCTTTCCATGCTCCTTGCACGCGAATGGGACTATCGCTCCCAGGCTGCCATTGCACGGCTCACCAAAAATGCGGCATTCCGCTACAAGGCTTATATTGAGCAGATTGACTATGCCACGAACCGGGGACTGGACCGCAATCAGATGGAACGTCTCGCCACCCTTGATTTTGTGCATAAGGCACAGAACCTTTTCATTACTGGTTCTTCCGGAACGGGAAAAAGCTATTTGGCCTGTGCCCTTGGACACGAAGCATGCAAAAGGGGATTCCGTACTTTCTATGCCAATGCTCCGAAACTGCTCGGTGCGCTGAAAGTCGCCAAAGTAAAAGGTACACTTGAAGCGGAACTCAAGAAGATTGAGCGTTGCCAGCTACTCATTCTTGACGACTTGTTTATTGTACCACTTGACGCCAAAGAGCGTCCCATACTGCTTGAAATTATTGAGGATAGGCATGAACGGAAATCTGTCATCATCACATCGCAGTATCCATCCTCCAACTGGTATGACATGGTAGGTGATCCAACAATAGCCGATGCAATCCTTGACCGCATCATACATACGGCCCATACTATAGAATTATATGGTGAAAGTATGCGAAAATTAAAATCTAAGAAAAACGAGAATTTTTAAAAGGGTAAAATAATATTGCCCCCCAACACCAGGACTTTAAAGGGTCAATCATATAGTACAAAAAGGTGGGCAAATCTTGCGTGGCCAAAAGGGTCAAAGTTGAGTGGCTTTTCCAGTATTTTCCAGTACTTCCAAATAATAAGCGAGCAGCTTGGACAATACACTTCATTAATATATCCCGGTTCAAGATGGATTCATAGGTCAGGTAAAGGACTTGAAAAATTCGGGTTAATGCAAATGAACGACAGCCATTTAATGTTACTTGAATTTTTCCCGTGCTCAACAGATATATTTAAAGATGTTGCTATAGCAGATGGACTTTCTATCGTATTAAAAGACATGAATAAAACTCAGTCGGGATTCAAGTATGTATATTCTAAAAATGGGAATAAGATAGAAATTGATGCAGACTGTCCAGGAGATACGTTATTCTCTCTTAATCCACGTGATGTCGAGATTACAAAAAAACTTGACGCAATTATTTCAAAGTATGCCTGTTTACATGATTCGGTATTATCGCAAAAGTTGTTTGGCATTGAAAGCGATTTTGTTGAAAAGAATCCTTCACTTGTTAGGGAATATAACGATGGCGATTATTTCAATCTAGACGTTGAAATAAAATTGTTTACCAATGATAAGGCGGGGAAAAGCGGTCGTGCGCGATGGTATGTTGCAAACAAGAATGTTATATCTTCGGGAATTGAGCATTTGGAACGATGGAAAGTCATTGTTTCAAGTGCGAATGCTGGAGGACAAAAACGAAGCAATCAAATAGCAGTAATAGACAATCATAGTGCATTTGGACGTTCACGAGTAGCTTTGAAAACTTTCGAAACTGAAAAGGAAGCATATAATTTCTTCAAATATGCAACCAGCGAGATAATACGGTTTGCTTTCTTGATGACAGATGAGTCTTTAACATCCTTGGCAAAGAAAGTCCCTGATTTATTGGATTATACCGATAACAATGGTTTAATAGATTATAATGGAGACGTTAATGGACAGTTATACAAGCTCTTCGGCATGGATAACGCACAGCAACAGTATATAAAAGAAGTGCTTTCTACAAAAATTAACTGACAACCCTATGCGAAAAATCATCTAACCGATGATGAAATAGCATCTTATTGAAAAAATGATAAGTTCATAAAAAGGCTTAGACGATTCACATCGTCTAAGCACATCCTAAAAGGTAAAAATCACTTTCTCCGCTTTGGAGGGCCAACTTTGACTTTCTCAACAACTGTTGTCTTTGGATGCTTTTTAGCATAGTCAATAGGAACAAATTGCCCTGTTTCGGCACTTCTACCTTTTTCTACAGTTCTTGCCATATCAAATTCTTGTTATGTTTAACACTTTACGGTGGCCTACCGATTCCGCTACGGTGTACTTAGGCGTTACATACCATGAGTCCATCTTCATTAACTACCTTCGATGTGACTCTGGGCAACAAAAAAAACATCCATCTACATTACTGTAGTATTTTTTTGCCTCCCTTATAGCATCTCCACTGTTTGTAAAGAACCCCAAATAAATTCGGTTTTCTTCTGATGGCAAATATCCACAGCCTGCTTGATGTACCTCATGTTCCCCCGTAGGTTGGGCGATTCTGTTTACATAGTAAAAATTACTCATAAGTGAAATGTCAACTCTCTGGTCCTTTTGCCAGGGTCTTAAGTTCGAATTGACATTGCAAAGATATAGCTTTCTTTTTAGTTAAATAAGAATTTGCGTGAAAAAAACACGGAATAAGCAGATTTTTGTCCGAATGGTTTAAGATAATCATAAATATTCCGTGTGTTTATTGCATATTTGTGGAAATTTTCACTTGTGATTTATATCATCTTTGTATTTCAAAAATACATCAATATTTTTCATTATATTATCAATTTCAGGAGCAACTTCTTTCTCATAAGTTCGATAAAAGCTAACAGTATTATGTAAATAGTCCCTACGTTTTACTTTAATCGTACCATGTTCATCTTTCTCAAATAAACGGACGGCATCTCGCCTAAGAAAATCGGTATTTAATAAAGATAAATCATGCGTAGCAACAATTACTTGACAATCTTCTGCCAAGGTTAAATACATTTTTAATATAAAGGATAACGCCTTAGTATGTATTCCATACTCTATTTCATCGATACATGAACATTTTTTCCCAAGTATAACATCATATAAGACTATAAGAATGCGTATTATATTTATAGTTCCTAATGATTCTAATCCAGAATCTAATGCTCTTTCACCTTCAACTGTTGAATGGACAAAACGTAAATTCTTATGAGTAATAGTACCGGAAGGATATTGTTCTAACATTGCTTTTACAATAATATCCGGAGCTCCATTTTCTATAAGTTCAGATATGTTTAAGCTCGCATCTTCTACGATGTAATCACAAATATTAGTACCAACATCTTTTAATAGGCGTAAAAGCAAACGCTTCATTATAGCATCTTTTTCTGCATCTCCTGTTTGTAATTTGTCAGCAAGGCTTTTATCAGACCGTCGAACCAGACTAATATGATTTTCGAAGAAATCATAATTATCACTTAGTACTTGACTATCCATATTTAAGGAACCAAATACAGACAATACACTGGAATTAGATAACGTATTCACTTCTAAATCATGTTGGTCTGATTTAGACAAATCGCAAGCATTCCCGAAACTGATGGAAACCGTATCTGTCTCAACATTATGCTTGCGTTGATATATGCGAACTAAACGACTTTTTTTAAGATTCAATTCTTCTTCTTCTATACGTTCATTTGATACCTTAATATAATAGTGATAGCATACATCCCTAATATAGTAGATTAAAGACAGTTCTGTTGGTTCATTTGACGAATGTTCATCTAACAAGAATGGACGATATTCAGGCTTCTCCGTAGGCTTTTGAGGTTTTGCGATAGCTAACATACGCAAATAATTTAAGGCTGAAAACATCTTAGATTTTCCAGTTCCATTTAAACCTACACACAAAAGCATGCGCAAAATGCGCTTCCCATTTATTTCCTTGAACCATACAGGTGGTAAATCCGAATTTTTTCCACCTTCTTTTTTTGATGCAATAAACGACAATTCTGTCCCTTTACGATAACATCTATAATTTTTTATTGTAAATGACTCAATCATATCCTTCTGTTTTATGGGACAAAGATACTATATTAATAGAAAAAAACGGCATTATTTATGGGTTTTGCGGCGATTTTCGTGATTTTTACACGTAAATTCAACTTTAGAACCTAATACTGCGTTGTGCTAAACAAAAAATATTATCTTTGCATCATCTGTTGATTGACTTATTGGAGATGAGCAAAATGGTGAAGCTCGGTGGTTTCTAAACCATTACCTATTCTCTTTTTATTTAATGATAACTTTCTGATTTACAGGTTCATTTTATTTAGTGCAACATTTGTGAACACCGAAAAGACGAACAAATCCCGTACAAGCTCGTGGGTGGCGTTCTTCATCGGTGCATCCATGAGCGTCTGTATCTCCGTTTGGGTAAGGTAGCCCCTGTCCACGCTTTCGGGAGAGTTGATATATCCGGCAAAGGGATTAAAGGGCAAACGCCCGTCGTTCCTCGCAATGGAAACGATGTGTTTCAACGCAATCATGTAGACCCACACGGTATTGGTGCGGCATTTCTTCTCCGTGCGCAGAAAGTACTCGAAATCGTTGATGAACGTGAGGTTGAGTTCCTTTAACGGAATATCCTCACGCTTGTAGGTGTGGGGCAGGAACTCCCGAATATGGTTGCAGACCGTCCGATAACGGGTAAATGTACCCTGCGC
>NZ_JBCOCI010000071.1:0-25859 GCF_040929485.1 Phocaeicola sp. RTP21198st1_B8_RTP21198_201120
GGCAAAATCCTGAGCAACTTTTTGTTGCTCAGGTACTTAAAAAGTTTAATTTATAATAGTGTTGCGGAATTAAGGTTCAAGAATTCTTCATCAGCATATACCCATTCTGATTCCAAACGAAGAGAGAAATGTACAGGTTTATCTGCCTTAGCAGTATATTTCTCAATGAGGTCCTCTAACATCGGACGGAGTTGTACCTCCTCTTTCCAAAGCCTCAATTGAGCATTTTCCAATTTTGACAGCGTCAGCACCTTGTTGGTCAGTGACAATAAATGTTCACTCTCGTCCTCCAATATCTGAAAATGCTTCTCACGTTTATCCGGATAAATATCCAACTTTCCTGATTTCAACATTCGGGTCCCCATCAAGATACAGGCAAGAGGAGTCTTCATCTCATGAATCATGGCGTATGAGAAATCCTCACGCATTCTAGCTATTTTATTCTGATGGGCAATAATACGAATCTGATAAACAAGACAATAGACAATCATTGCCATCATCAAGACAGTAGCAATGAGAAGCAAGGTCATCTGTTGGAAAATAATCCAATAAGGATTAACAATAAAAGCCTGAAGATTCTCCGTGCGTTTATAATTGATAGGTTGTAATCCGGTTTTCAACAAACCATAATCCCCCACCTGTATGGAACGGGAGCTTCTAAGAATATTCCCCAGCGAATCTGTCACACAGGTTATTACCTCTGCATCCAATCCTTCGGCAGCAAGACCTGTCCGATAAATAGAATCTAAACTTGACAAAGAAACAGACAATTTATAATCCCTCTTGACAATCTCTTGCATGGAAACCTGCATATTGGACATCAACCATTGGTTCACATTTTCATCAACCCTGTCATCCTTAAAAAGATCATAATCTTCATCCAAGCTTATTCTAACCATAATGGAAGTATCTCTGTCCTTATACTTCTTTTGCAAAGAATCTTGATATACTTCCATGCGATAAAACACCTCACGCATCGTTGCATCTCTAAATACTTCATTGCTTCTGAACTGTATACTTTCCTTAGTTAGCTTATAAGTATTTACAAGCCAAACGTACTGCAAACTGATGATTGCCAACAGTCCAATACAAGCCACCCAACGAATATGTTTGATTGTCATACACTTATATCCTATCCATACTTTGTTAACGTAATGTTAAAATAAGCCCATTTTTATTTATTTTCCACCATTTTACCTACATACGCAAATCACTGTATTATAGCGTATTTTAGCAAATTTTCTCTCCAAATAATTTGCATCGTTTTCCGATAATCTCTATTTTTGTATGCAAATCGTATGCACATATATTTGCATACAGACCAAGTAAAGAACCATCAAAAACGGCAGATTATGTACAAGTATTCAAAGGACGGAATTTCGGTGCTGTCGGTACTGGACGCACGCAGGGCGAAGAAAAGCGGCTTGTTCCCCGTGAAGATACAAGTCATACACAACCGCAGGCAGAAATACTATTCCACGGGGCAGGAGCTGTCAAAGGAGGATTGGGCGAACCTTGCGGAAAGCAAGAGCCGCAGGCTCACGGAGGCACGCTCGAACATAGAGAACAGCTTCTCAATCATCAAGGGGCAGGTGGAGGCACTCGCCGAACGTGGAGATTTCGCGTTTGACCTTTTGAGTGTCCGGCTGGGCAGATGCTCCACCGCGACAGTGAACGCCGCGATAAAGGCGAAGACGGAAGAGTTGAAACATAACGGGCAGGCGGGTACGTACCGCAGCTATCATGCACTGCTGACGGCGGTGGAGGAGTTTGCAGGGAAAGACATTCCGTTTTCTGCCGTCACGGTGGACTGGCTGAACCGCTGCGGAAGATTCTGGACGGGCCAAAAGAAAAGCAAGTCCACGCTCAGCGTCTATTTCAAGATGCTCAAGGCGATAATGAACCGGGCAAAGGCGGACGGCATAATAAAGGAGGCGCACTTCCCGTTCGGCAGGAACAGGTTCGAGATACCCTCAGCCGAGGGCAGGAAGCTGGCACTCACGCTGGAACAGATAAAGAGGCTCGTCACCTATACCGACGGGAGGGAGGAAACCGAGCTTTACCGGGACATGTGGTTCTTCTCCTACCTCTGCAACGGCATCAACTTCCGGGACATGCTCTATCTTACTTACGGGAACATCGTGGGCGGTGAAATCTGTTTTGTCAGGGCAAAGACGATGAACACTTCCAAGCAAGTGCGTACCATACGTGCGGTGCTCACTCCCGAGATGCGGAAAATCATGGACCGCTGGGGCAACCCCGATGACGGAAACCCCGGCACGCTCATCTTCAAGTTCGCCACGGGGAAGGAAGACGGCTTCGCCACCAAGCACCTTGTCGATACGGTCATACAGAAATGCAACAAGGTATTGGGCAGGATAGCCGAGGCGGTGGGGCTGCCCCCCGTGACCACGTATTCGGCCCGGCACTCGTTCGCCACCGTGCTCAAGCGCAGCGGGACGAACATCTCCTACATATCCGAAAGTCTGGGGCACTCCAACCTTGCCATAACGGAGAACTACCTTGCCAGTTTCGAGCGGGACGAACGGATGAAGAACGCGCAGTTACTTACCAAATTCGACTGACCATGCCAAGAAAGAAGACCAGAGAGATAAAGATACGGCACCTCAAATGTTTCGGTGCCATATGGGAGGAGCTTTCCGGACATCCCGGGCTTGCCGGATATGAGATAACGGAGGCCGTGATACGCGTGCAGGAGCGGGTACGGCCCACCATAAACAATGTGGAGGCGGTCATCGAACGCATAAGGTTCAGCCACGCCACCCGCAAGTACAGGTATCCCGCCATCCTCGGCAGGGAGATGATAGGCCAGAGCGTACTGGCAAAAATGGCGGGCGTGAGCCGCCAGACCATAGCCCGGTGGGAGGAGCTGGGCTTCATATCGCGCTCCGACATCGGGATACCGGGAGAGAAATATTTCGTAATAGAAGAAGTCATTTCCCAACTCGGAAAGTTAAAGGGTGTGAAATAATAGTACATTCCGAATCACTTGACATATGTGTGCAAAACGGTGCCATTGGAGGATTATGTCCGCCTATTGCACCGTTTCTCTTTTTACCCGCCCCACGCAGTGTCACCCAAAGTCATGAAACGTCCATAAAAGTCATATCCGTGTTAAGTTATTTGCGGTTTGATATTCGCTTTCCTTTATTCTTCCTTTGCGCCACAACCGGTTGGAACGGCTGTGACGACAGCCATAGTAAAACACCCAAAAAGAAAGGAAGGACATGAACCAGATTATTCTTACCACGCCCGAGGAACTCCGGGCAATCGTGAGCGAGAGCGTCTCGCAGACACTGGCGGGGCTGACCCTGCCGAAAAACGAACCCGACAACCTCACGCCGGATGCGGCTGTGGGGGTGCTCGAACAGCACGGGTTCCTGATTTCAAAGGCCCGCCTCTACAAGCTGACCGCCAAGGGGGATGTGCCGTTCCGCAAGTACGGGAACAAGCTGCTGTTCTCCCGCAGGGAGCTGCTGTCATGGGCTGAAAGCCTCGCAAGACGTGTGAACGACAAGGGCGAAGCGGCACTCGCCATCGCCAGAAGCGCAAATCGAAAACTCCGCAGCCATGGAAAGTAACGAGCGTATAGAAGAAGTGACCCGTGAGAACGCCATCATCATCTGGCAGGCCTCACGGCTGAGCATCGGCATGAAATGTGAGAAGGCCCCCGAGATACTGAAGGCGAACGGCACTGTCGTCGGCACACTGGGCAATTTCAGCGCGTCCATCGGCAAGGCGAAAAGCAAGAAGACGTTCAACGTCTCCGCCATCGTCGCGGCGGCGTTGAAGAACGGCACGGTACTGCTGTACTCGGCGGAACTGCCCAAGGACAAGCGGAAAATCCTCTATGTCGATACCGAACAAAGCCCCTATCATTGTCTCAAGGTGATGGAACGCATCCTGCGCATGGCGGGACTGCCGACCGACCGGGACAGCGAGCACCTCGAATTTCTCGCCCTTCGCAAGTACACCCCGAAAGAACGCATCGCAGCTGTGGAGCAGGCCATCTACAACACCCCGGAACTGGGGCTTGTCGTGATAGACGGCATCCGCGACATGGTGTACGACATCAACAGCCCCGGCGAATCCACACGCATCATCTCCAAGCTGATGCAGTGGACGGACGACCGCCAGATACACATCCACACGATACTGCACCAGAACAAGGGCGACGAGAACGCAAGAGGGCATATCGGCACGGAGCTGAACAACAAGGCCGAGACGGTGCTGCTGGTGGAGAAGGACAAGAACAACAGCGACATCAGCCGGGTGTCGGCCATGCACATCCGGGCGATGGACTTCGAGCCGTTCGCCTTCCGCATCAATGACAGGGCACTTCCCGAACTGGTGGAGAACTATGCCCCGCAGGAGAGGAAGGCCGGAAGACCGCAGCAGGAGCCGTTTGACGCGTACAGGCACATCACGGAGCAACAGCACCGCATCGCTCTGGAGGCGGCATTCGCACTGAAAAGCGAATACGGCTACAAGGAACTGGAGGACGCGCTGATAAATGCCTATGCCGCCGTCGGCGTGAAGCTGAACCACCACAAGGCGGTATCACTCATCACCACGCTACGGAGCAAGCGGATGATAGTGCAGGAGAACGGCAGGAAATACACCTTCATGCCCGATTTCCATTATTAACCCGGCTGCGGAAAAACGCTTCACTTTATTCACGGTGCCTATATATAAGGGAAAAGCGAAGCGGTACGCGGACATCACGCAACCGCTTCACTTAATACCCGTATCCTATATATACGAGCATTTAAGTGAAGCCATGTATATGCCGTACCTTATATAAGAAGGTGCGGGCGAAAAAACAAAAACAGTCATTCATTCAAACACTTACACGTATGGACATTCAGACAGCGAAACAAATCAGCATAGCCGAATACCTGCACAGTCTGGGGTACTCACCCGTAAGACGGCAGGGCGACAACCTATGGTACAAGTCACCGCTGAGGGAGGAAACCGAGGCCTCGTTCAAGGTGAACACCGAACGTAATCTCTGGTACGACTTTGCCACCGGGAAAGGCGGCAACATCATCGCACTGGCGGCGGAACTCTACGCATCCGACCATGTGCCCTACCTTCTGGAAATGATAGCAAGGCAGGCACCGCACGTGCGCCCCGTCTCCTTCTCTTTTGGCGGGCAGACATTATCACAACCAAGCTTCCGGCAGTTGGAAGTAATGCCGCTTTCTTCCCCCGCCTTATTCTCCTATCTGCGGGAAAGGGGGATAAATACGGAACTGGCAAAAAGAGAATGCAGGGAGGTGCACTATCTGACCGACGGCAAACCCTACTTTGCCGTCGGTTTTCCCAACCGTTCGGGAGGCTACGAGATACGCAACAAGTTCTTCAAGGGATGCATAGCCCCGAAAGACATCACCCACATACGGCAAACGGAACCGGGGGAAACCTGCTGCCTCTTCGAAGGTTTCATGGACTACCTCTCCTTCCTCACGCTGCGGCAGGAGAGGCATCCCGACCGCCCCGCCCTTAACGGACAGGACTATATCGTGCTGAACTCGGTTTCCAACCTTTCCAAAGCCCTGCGGCCGCTGGGGGATTATGAGCGGATACACTGCTTCCTTGACAACGACCGCGCCGGGTTGGAAGCCCTGCGCGAAATCCAAAGAGAGTACGGTTCGCGTGTCCGCGACGCATCACCTGTGTACAGCGGGTACAAGGACCTGAACGACTACCTGAACGGAAAAAAGTTGTCACAGCAGGTGAACCCGGTACAGCAGGCAAAGCAAGTACAGTGGGTGCAGCAGCCGGGCAAGAAAAAGGGGAAGGGCATCGGAATGTAACCCACGCATCCCGCAGGCTTTTTGCACAGTGAAAAGCCATAGCTCAATAGGGCGTTTTCTTCACGCAGCGCAAGCGCAGCTAAAAACGCCCTATTGAGGCGAGGGGCCGGCCCCTCTGCACACCCCGTTCGCCGTGAGGCATATCCGCACGGCAGGCGGAATTGTCAAACCTAAAAAGACTTTACAATGGGATATTTCTCACTCGATTTCAGAAAAGCGAAGGGGGCATCCGACAGCCGGATGTCCGACCATATCGAGCGCAGGGTGATAGCGCCGAACGTCGACCCCATGCGCACGCACCTGAACCGCGAGCTCGTCCGGATGCCCGAAGGCATCAGGGAGCGTGACGATGCGATTGCCGCCCGCATCAGCAGTGCGGGCATCAGGAGGAAAATCACCCACGACCAGGTACGCGCCATCCGTGTCATGCTCTCAGGAACACATGAGGACATGATGGAAATAGAGAAAGCCGGAAAACTGGACGACTGGTGCCGGGACAGCATGGACTGGCTGTACAGGACCTTCGGGCGGGAGAACGTGGTCTCGGCGGTGCTGCACATGGACGAGCACACGCCGCACATACACGCCACACTTGTACCGATAGTGACGGGAGAGCGCAGGAAGGCGGGACAGAAGAAACCGAAGGAGGGAGGACGAACCTACCGCAAGAAGGCGAATACCGCCAGATTGTGTGCCGACGACGTGCTGAACCGCACCAGACTGCTTGCCTACCACGACGACTATGCCAAGGTCATGGTGAAATACGACCTGCAACGCGGGGTAAGAGGTTCGGAAGCCCGGCATGTCTCCACCGCCCAGTATTACCGCGATTTGAGGCGGCAGACGGGTGAACTGGAAGCGAACGTGCGACAACTCCAAGCCGAGCAGGAAGAGGCGGAAAAACGGCTGGAAACGGCCAGAAAGGAAATCAACACGCAAAAGCTGGAGGCGGTCAAGGTGGAGGCAAAGACCGCCATCATAGCAAAGGTGGGTTCTCTTTTGGGCAGTGGAAAAATCAAGGAGCTGGAGGCGGACAACCGCAGCCTTCAGAACGAGATAGCCGCCCGCGAGGAGAGCATAGAGGACTTGCAGGCCAGTCTGCAACGGCAGCGGGGACAGTACGGCAGGGAACTTGCCACGGTGCAGACCGACTACATCCAAAAACTGGAAAGGGAAAGGGAGCGGACGGCATATCTGCAAAAATGGACGGATCGTGCGTGCGGATGGTTCCCGCTTTTCGCCGACGCGATGCGCATGGAGGGGTACTGCCGTTCGGCAGGCTTCACGCCCGAGCAGACGGACCGGCTTTTCACCTTCCAGCCGTTGGAATACAGCGGAAACCTCTACTCCGAAGAGCACAAGAAAAGCCTCTCCGTGACGGACGTCACCGCACAGATGGGGATAGAGCAGGGAGAGAAAGGGAAACGCTTTGTCCTGCGCATCAACGGAAAGAACATCCTCGACTGGTTCAGGGAGCAGTTCGAGAGGCTGCTCCGACGGATACGGCCAACGATACAGCAACCGCAACGGAAAAACAAGGGATTCAAACTGTAATGACTATAAATACTTATGTGCCAACATAAAAAATGCAGGAAATATTATTGCGCTTCCTACATTTTTCATATTTTTGCATTTGAAGAGAGGAAACTCCCTTCAAGACATTTTAGAATTTGAAGAAGCGTTATGCTGAACTCTTGCGAGTGAAAACCTGAGAAATTTTCAAAGATGACAAGAACGGCATAGTGGTTCTCACGCATATAGCGTGGGCTGCTATAACCATATCTGTCATCAAAGGTTTTCTCAGGACCTTCACTCAAAGACGTGGCATGCAGTTCCACGCTTCGTGTTTAATAGAAAACCTTGAGGAGCTGAAAGGTGTACTTAAAAATTAGTTGTATTATGAAAAAAACTTATTTTTTATTTTTGTTGGGATTAATGTCTATTATGACTTTCGGTTTTAGTGCATGTTCCGATGATGACGAAAAAGCCCCCGAATCTTCATCCGCCTTAATAGGTACTTGGGAAAGAATATCTTGCACTTATCAGTATAAGGAAAACGGAGAGATCGTAGATGAAGGCAAAGATGAAGGTAATGATTTGGTTGGTTTTAAATTGGTTTTCAAAGAAGATGGGACATGTAAGAGTGCTGAATACCATACAGACAAATGGGATTGGTTCGATGAAGGTAAATGGAGTTATAGTAATGGAATAATTACAATAACCGACAATAACGAATCAGAATTGATAAAAGTAAAAACATTAACAGACTCTCAATTAATAATCGAAACAACAGATAAATACACAGAAGACGGAATCTTTTATGAAGATTATGAACTCACAGAGTATCGCAAAATCTAATAGGGATTCATCTATATTCACATCGAGCGATAAGTTTCGTAATTTAACAAATAAAACTCTTCAGGAACCTGAAAGTTATTGGAATATCACAATGAAATATTAAATTCAAAAAGTATGAAACTGAAAAAAATATCTATTTTATTCATACTGTTGCCGTTATGCATATTCTTTACAGCTTGCAGCAAAGAGAATGACAACGCCCCGAAACAATCTGAGAACATTATCGATTTTGAGCAGGGAAATATGAATTTTACAGAAGGAGCAGGCGAACAGACATTCTCCTTTACGACAAACACTGCATGGGTAGTAAGCGTAGCTTCCACACGGAACAGGGGAGTCCCTTGGTGCACCGTTGCCCCTACAAGTGGGAATGCAGGTAGCCACACTATAAAGGTCACCACAACCCCAAACGAAACCTATGACGACCGCAGTGTGACAGTCACTTTAAAGGCGGGTGCGGAAGTCAAAAGCTTTGTGGTTTCCCAAAAACAGAAGGATGCCCTCCTGCTTACCAATGACAAGTTTGAGGTGGACCAAGCGGGAGGAACTGTCACAGTAGAAGTGAAATCCAATGTCAGCTATACCGCAACTATCGGTGAGGAATGCAAAGACTGGATAAAAGAGAGCAACAGTACCCGGGCATTGTCCACCACGACAAAAAGTTACACTGTTGCCATGAACGAAGACGGTAAAAAACGTGAGGGAAGCATAATCTTTTCAGACGGTTCCTTAACGGAAACGGTACATATCTACCAAGCTGGTGGTTCCATAATTCTTTTGAGCCAGAACGACTGTCATGTAAGCGCTTCAGGGGAAGAGATTACGGTGGAACTGAGAAGCAATTGTGATTATGAGGTCGTCATGCCTTCTGTAGATTGGATAAAGGAGACCATGACACGCGGCATGTCCAGCCACACACTGCATTATACTGTTGCACCCAATGATTCTTATGACGGCAGGAAAACTGAAATCATATACCGTGACAAGTCGGATAGCAGCATAGCTGACACACTGACCATCCTGCAAGCGCAGAAAGATGCCATCATCATTTCAGAGAAAGAGGTGAAGGTCGGCAGTGAAGGCGGTACGGTTGAAGTGAAAATTGACGCAAACGTGGACTTTGAGATGCAGCTTCCGGATGTAGAGTGGATAAGCGAGACTTCCACCCGTGGATTGTCAACGCATAAAAAGTATTTGAAGATAGCTGAGAATACGGGTGAAACTTCGCGAACAGCAGAAGTTGTTTTCAAGAATACCACCAGCGGGATTGAAGAGACTTTGACCGTCAGCCAGTCCGCCAAAGGAAAGAGGGTGAAGGTTCATGTAGAAAAGGCCGGCACATTGTCTGACTATATTGCAGAATCAGAAAAACTGAATGTTGAGGAACTGGAAGTTTCCGGAAACTTAGGAGGAAAGGACATTGCATTTATCCGTGAAATGGCGGGAACATATAATCACGCCAACACGGAAGGGAAATTGGTTTATTTGGATATGACCGAGGCGAATATCGTAGCGGATGGAGAATATTATCTCCCCAACTCATCAGGAAAGGAGTATTTGCCAACGGAGAACACCATTGGCGAACGTATGTTTACCAGCCGCGGTTTACAGACGATATTACTGCCTAAAAGTGTCACATCAATAGATGACCGTGCTTTTTCCTCGTGCCACTCTCTTAACAAAGTGGTTATCTACGAGAATAGTGTCAAAACGATAGGAATGGCGGCTTTCGAGTATTGCTCCAGTCTTGCTGATATTGTCCTACCAGAAGGTGTGACAACAATAGCGCGCAGTGCTTTTTGGGGTTGTTCCAGTCTTTCCCGTATTGATTTGCCGGAAGGTGTAACAACAATAGGACACAGTGCCTTTTATGGCTGTGAGAAATTGTCAAGTGTCAAGTTGCCCAATAGCCTGACCACCATTGAGGGATTCGCTTTCAGTGGCTGCAATGGACTCACCATTACTATTCCGGACAATGTGGAATCAATGAGTATGCTGACTTTTTCCGACTGTACTGGACTTGATATAACCATACCGGGGCGTTTTTTGACTAAAATAGAAAATCCGATAGGTTCTAACTGCAAAGATGTTCGCGTGACCATCGCAGAAGGAACTACGGTTATTGAAGAATATGCATTTCAGAAACGCCCGGGTATTGTCAGCGTCACGATTCCTGAAAGTGTGACATCGATAGGACATGCGGCTTTTTGGCAGTGCTCGGGACTGACCGATATCATCATTCCCAGCAGTGTAACTGAAATAGGCGATGACGCTTTTAGCAAGTGTACAAATCTTACCAATGTCACACTGCCTGATGGTCTAACTTTCATAGGGGAAGGTGTATTCAATGGTTGTACCAAGCTCTCGGAAATAAATATACCGAAAAAAATCACAGCAATAAACAATGCTACATTTAGTGGTTGTGTTTCATTGCGTAACATGATTATTCCCGACAATATCCAGTCAATAGGGGGTCGTGCATTCGAGTATTGTTCCCATCTTACAATGACAATACCCGAAACCGTCACTTCAATAGGCAGCCAGGCTTTCAGGAACAATGCAGACCTTTCCATCGCCATGTCCGGAAATCTTTTGGATAATGCTCTTTTCTCTGATTGTGAAAATCTAAGAATAACGTTGTCTAACGGGTCAACGTTTATCAAAGAAAGTGCATTAATAAACTGTAGCGGACTAATAGAGATCCATATTCCCAATAGCGTCTCTTCAATAGGAGCCCATGCATTCTACGGTTGTACCAATCTGAAAAATATCATTATTCCTAATAAGGTGACTTCTATCGAGGAAAGAACGTTTTACGAGTGCAAGGGACTTGTCAGTGTTGTTATTCCCAATAGTGTGAAATCAATCGAGTATGAGGCTTTTAATGGATGTTCAGCTTTGAAAAGCATTGTTCTTCCCGAAGGAATGACATTGATTAAGAAATGGACTTTTGCCGACTGTAGCTCCCTTGTGGATGTTACTTTGCCGAGCACAATGACCACACTGGAGTACGGTGCTTTTGAGAATTGCACCTCCCTTCGCAGTGTGACCATTCCTAATAGTGTAAATACAGTCGACGCTCCATTTTACGGTTGTTCCAGCCTTTCCGACATCAAAGTACCTGACTATCTGTATGAAACCTCCATTTTTAGTGGAACCGGTATTACCGATATCACTGTTCCGGAAGGCACAACGGTAGTCGGCAGTTTTGCAGACTGCACCAAGCTTGCTAGTATTACATTCCCGGAAGGAATCAAGGCACTTACCGACTTTTCCGGTTGCAGTAGCCTTAGAGCCATAGATATTCCGGACGGAGTGTCGGTCATTGGTTCAGCATTGTTCAGAGGATGTGTCAATCTAACCAAAGTCACCATTCCCAATAGTGTTGTTTCATTGGAATGGTTTGCTTTTAGCGATTGCAGTTCTTTAACCCGCATTACCATTCCCAATCATATTGCAACAATAAGCTCAGGTGCATTTTCCGGCTGCTCTCTTCTCACCAATGTCACATTAGGCAGTGGGGTGGCTTCTATAGAAGATATAGCATTCCATAATGCACCGATAAGACAATTGCGATGCTACGCCGTTGTCCCTCCTAAACTGCATGGGGTGGTTGATGGTTCTTTCAGCGCAGATTTGGTTAAAGGGGCTACGCTGTATGTTCCTGCCGGAACTGGTATGGCTTATTCAGAATCAGACTGGAAGATATATTTTGAAAATATTGTTGAGATGGAAGAGTAAGCGAGCACATGAAAGGAGGTGTGTCGTAATGCGCGATGCACCTTCTTTGTGCGTAAAAAAAGAGGTGGGCAATTTTGACACACCCCCTTTGAATTTCTATATCTAAAAGCAAAAAACCAATATCGGGATGACACACTCTAAAAACAGCCCGCTAATTATTACAAAATGATATTACGTACCCGACTGGTCGGTGCGGTTCTTCCATTATGCGAACAAATTCCGGTAACAAAATGACAAAACGGACACCCCACCGAAAAACAACATTTTTTTCTTTTTTCCTAAACACCTGTCAGTAAAGAACAGAGTATTTGTCAAGGGCGAAGGGTAAAATACCGTACGAACGAAACGAACACAGGAGATTTTTTACCCGGAGAGTGAAACGTTCCCTTACAAATATTTGTTTCTATTTTCTTCTAAATACACTATGTGTATGCAAATTGTATGTCGCATTAATTGTGTTTCATGTTTGTAAAATCATTAAATCTTTGAAAATAAAACAGTTATAAATATAGATATAAATTTAATATATTAACATAAAGTTAACCTGCTATTAACCAGGTAAGGAAAAAAGTCTCCCTACTTTTGTTTCGTCAAAGTTAAAGAAAATATTAAAAACAAATAGATATGAAAAAGCAAAATTTTATCATCACATCGCTATTTTTATTTTGGATTATAGGAACAACCGCTGCACAAACCATTACCGGAAAGGTTATAAACATCCATGCACAAGCCATTGACGGTGCAACCGTCATCCTACAAACCATTGATTCTACTTTCGTGGACGCCGTAATCACAGATACCACCGGTTGCTTTAGGTTCAACCGGCAACCAGCATCTTATCGGCTGATTTTCCAACACATCATGTACGAAACCCTCTTATTGACAACTACAGGAGAAGACACAGGCACGATTACCCTGAAAAGTAAAGATTATGCCCTGGACGAAGTTATCGTCAAAGGGGAACGCCCTCTTGTAAAAGTGGAAGAAGGAAAATTATCGTACGATCTGTCACAACTCACCACACATAGAATCGTGAACAATGCTTATGAAATCCTTCAGCAATTACCCGGTGTACAAGAAATAAATGGCAACCTTTCATTGGCAGGCGCACACAATCTGAGCATTATTCTAAACGGAAGACCCACAACAATGAGTCACGAACAGTTAGCCATTTTATTAAAAAACACTCCGGCTTCACGTGTAGAAAAGGTAGAAGTTATGTATAGCACACCGCCGCAATATCATATAAGAGGTGCTGCCATCAACTTACTTTTGAAAGTTTATCGTCCGGAAGAAAGCGGGTTGCAAGGAGAAGTTAATGCCGGATATCTATACAATTACAGAAATGGCACACAAGGAGGAATCAGCCTACTTTACACCACTCCTAAATGGAATATAGACTTGCTATATAATACCCATTATGAACAAAACAGACAAACTACAGATACGTACTCACACCACACCTTAAAAAATAATGTATATGATATCTGTCAACACAATAACATTGACAGAAAAGGAATAACACATTATGTACGGACAGGCGCTGAATATAAATTCAATGGTAGTGCTCATATCAATTTGGCCTATACCGGTATCTTCAACCCTAACAACGATAATCATTCGTATTCCGACGGGAACATCACAACCGCAGACAATCGGACAAAAAAGGAGGCTCAAATGCACAATCTCGCTTTAGATTATCTCTCTGGCTTCGGTATGAAAGCTGGAATAAATTATACCTCCTACCATTCCGAAAGTCATCAGCAATTCACCAACAAAGACAACAAAAAACAAACAAGCGAATTTCATACGACTAGCGGACAAATAATAGACCGCTGGAAAATATACGTAGACCAGTCACACACACTACCACGAGAGTGGACCTTGAATTATGGCACCTCTTTGACTTATGCCAGTGACCATAATACTCAGTTCTATCATACCCAAAACGGAACAGATATGAGCGAACTTAACACAGACAATCGTTATAACGAATATACATATGACTTCTATGTCGGATTCAGCAAAAATATGGGAGAACGTTTGTCTTTCAGCGCATCCATAACCGGAGAATACTACAAAACGGCCCGTTATCATGCATGGGCGGCTTATCCTACAGCCGAATTAACATACGTAATGACCCCAGCGCATATTTTACAACTTGCATTCACTTCAGATAAAACCTATCCCAGCTACTGGGATCTGAGCGAAAGTACCGGCTATATAAGTGGTTATGAAGAAGTACAAGGCAATCCAATGTTAAAGCCATCCACCGACTATTCCGTAAATCTGAATTATATTTTAAAGAACAAGTATATCTTCAGCCTAGCTTATGACTATGAGCCCGATTTATTTCAGCAACTGGCTTATCAGAGTACGGAACGCCTGACATTGATTTACAAGACCCTGAACTGGGATTATCAGCAAAGTTTTTCAGCCACTGCCATCATTCCCTTCAAAATAGGCCATTGGCTGGACAGCCGTGCCACACTACAAGCAGAATACAGGCAGGCGAAATGTGATAAATTCTTCGACCTTTCTTTCAACCACAGCAAATGGATTGGATTGGGAATGTTACAGAATAACCTAACGCTGTCTACCCAACCGGACATACGCATGGAACTGACCGGACTTTATTTAAGCCCATCCATTCAGGGAAATTATGATTTAAGCAATGTATGGGCCATCCATGCCGGGTTGCGATGGAATTTTGCCAACCAAAAGGCGAGTCTTCAACTGAAAGCCACTGATCTGTTCAATTCAATGCAAGGAGATATAGATGTAACACTGCGCAATAAAGGGCAGTATATGGACATGCACATCAACAGTTATTCACGCAACGTAACTTTATCCTTTACTTACAAGTTCGGAGGCTATAAAGAAAAACAGCATAAACCAATAGACACTTCCCGATTCAAATAAAGCATCATCAATAGTATCATGACACAGTAATAAGGGGCAGATTCGTACATCCGCCCCTCATTCGATTATTTCATAACAGAAAGTATCTTACTATATTCAGACTGATTATTCAATATCTCAATAGCTTTTTTCAGATCAGGATCATCTTTCAAGCGTTGCAGTATCGCGCCACGTTGGAAATAGTAACGTTTCAAAATCTCCTGAGCAATAGCATCTTTTATCTCTTTCGAGAACCTGTCCAACTCATGATCCAAATTATGCGTCAATTTCGTTTCCAAAGCGGCAAACTCTTCTTTTGCCCCATCCATATATCCTTCAAACTCTGCTATTTCTTTCAAGTTCTTCAGCATCTTCTCACTTTGCCGATCATAAGTAAACTTACGCTTATGTAACATCTTCTTAAAATCAACATAGTCAGCATCTGTTATTGTAAAGTCTTTCACTTCCCCTACCTGAGAATGCTTGATACAATATTGGGTAGCATAATCAAAAATCATATCATCATTAAGCAGATAAAACATAATGTTTGGGAAATTTTCAACTTTCACCTCCACATCCGGACGAATACCGCCACCATCACGCACTTCACGTCCGGCTGCTGTATGGAATACATTGGTCAGGCTGTCCGGAGTACGGGCCACAGACCCGTCAGCATTACGTTTAGCATAATCAATAGCTTGAATGCATCGTCCGCTGGGAATATAATATTTTGCAGTAGTTACTTTCATGCTACTGTTATAAGGCAATTCACGAGGAACCTGTACCAACCCTTTACCATACGTACGGCTTCCTACCACAATAGCCCGATCAAGGTCCTGCAAGGAACCTGAAACAATCTCGGATGCCGAAGCTGTAGAACCGTCCACTAGCACAGCCAGCGGAATCTCTGTATCTACCGGTTCATTCATTGTTTTATAAGTGGTACCAGCTTGTTTAATCTTACCTTTTGTTACCACAATCTCTTTCCCTTTCGGCACAAAGAAATTCACTACATTCACTGCTTCCCCCAACAAACCGCCACCATTGCCACGCAAATCGAGAACAATAGATTTAGCACCTTGCTGTTTCAATTCTATCAATGCCTTCTTTATATCTTTTGAACAGTTCTCTATAGCAAAAGTACTGATAACGATATATCCCACATTATTGCCTACGATTCCATAATAAGGTACAGGGTTCGTACGGATGGTAGAACGGGTTATTTTAAATTCCATTGGCACATAAGTACTATCAGAAGTAGGTCTCTCAACTTTCAACACACAAGTTGTTCCCGGCTCACCACGCAAATTATCACTGACATACGAGGTCAGATCATTGGGAATTCTGTCTCCCTGGGCCATATCTTTTCCATTGATCTCCATGATGATATCACCGGCTTTCAGTCCTATTTCGGCAGCAGGGCTTCCTTCGGAAGGTTCAATAATAGCCACACGCTTTCGGGGAGTATAATAACGTATTACCGATCCGATACCGCCAAACTTTCCGCTAGTCATTTCCTTTAGTGTATTATCTTCTTCAGGATAATACTCCGTGTAAGGGTCGGTCTGCGCCAACATAGCATCAATACCATATTTTATCACTTTCTCAGGATCAATAGTATCAACATAAAACATATCCAATTCCTTGAATATCGCATTGAAGATATCCAAGTTTTTTGCTATCTGGAAATTACGGTCATCACCTTTATTAAAACTAAACAAAGCGCTACCTGTCAGGCCCACGCAAATCATTAACAATATTTTCTTACTATTCCACTTCATCACTTTATGTATTTGTGAACCGCAAATTAATACATTATTCTATTCAAGCCTGTAGAAGGGCCTCTATATTTAACTTTATTTCGTCCCATTTTTTCTTTGATAAGGTTGTACCCACCACTTGTATCACATTGGATGCTAAAATAGAACCTATAATGGAACACTTCTCCAAAGAATAACCACAAGTCAGTCCATACAGAAAACCTGCTGCATAATAATCTCCCGCGCCAGTGGTATCCACGACTTTTTTTACCGGAGGTACCTCTAGTTTGATGCATTCCGTACCTTTCTTTATACATGAACCTTGGGCACCTAGTTTTACTATTACAACACTGCATTTAGAAGCAATTTCATTGATAGCCCCCCATGCATCCTTGCCTGTATAAGCCTTTGCCTCTTCCTCATTAGCAAAAACAATATCCACGTATTTAGTTATCAAAATATCGAAGAATTCCAAATCTCCTTCCACAATATTATAACTGGCCATATCCAAGCAGATTTGCAATCCAGCCTCTTTTCCTAATTGCATAGCACGAAGAATCAATTCATGATCCTGTACCAAGTATCCTTCTATATATAGATATGCATACCCCTTAAACATATCCAACGTCAGATTTTCGGCTTTCATAGTGGCAGCAGCTCCCAAATAAGTGCCAAAAGTACGTTCTCCATCCGGTGAAATGAAAGTAGAAGCCACTCCTGTAGGTAAATCACCGGCAAGTAATTTCATGTCAATTCCCTGCTTCAAACCATTTTTTTTAAAATATTGCCCAAAATCATCGTTTCCTATCTTTCCGATAAATCCCGGATGTGCCCCTAGATTAGCTAATGCCAAGACTGTATTTCCCACACTTCCCCCTGTAGCTTTATGCGTTTTCATATCAGAGAATTTACCACTGATTTTCAGAAATTTATCTTCATTTATAAGTTGCATACTTCCTTTGGGCAAACTCATCTCATCTAGTAGCGAATCATCTTGCAAAGTAACAAGAACGTCAACCAATGCATTGCCCATTCCAATTATTTTATCCATTTATCTAAAATTTTTCTGCAAAGATATTGCATATTTCGGAAAAACCTATTATCTTTGCACCGCATTTGAGAGAAAAACCTTCTTCGTTAGCTCAGTCGGTTAGAGCATCTGACTGTTAATCAGAGGGTCCTTGGTTCAAGTCCAAGACGAAGAGCACTTTTAAAGTCAAATGCAATTTTCTTCGTTAGCTCAGTCGGTTAGAGCATCTGACTGTTAATCAGAGGGTCCTTGGTTCAAGTCCAAGACGAAGAGCACAAAGGTTCGCAGATAGCGAGCCTTTTTTATTACTATATATAATAAAAGCCTTCATCACATTCTTTTGTAATTCCATTGTAATCTCCACCCGCCATTTTACTTATATTACCCTCAAAAACAAGATTTCCATTCAAATGTTTTGGAACTATCTTACTATTATTTACATTTGTTGGGAAACAAGTACTGATATGAAAACGCACATCATAGCACTTTTTCTACTTATAGGAGGAGCATTGAATTTATTTGGAGAAAACTTACATAACTTTTTCAACCGATATAATTTCAGCTTTATTACAGAAGATACTGGGTTACCCCATAACTTTATCAATGATATTTACAAAGACACTCAAGGATATATCTGGGTAGCTACTAATAATGGAATAGGACGGTATAACGGCTATCAATTTATTCATTATAATTCCCAGTCCCACTCCATTCGCTTGAAAAACGACTACGTGCATAAAGTCTGTGAGGATAAGTTTCAACGACTCTGGATAGGGTCGGAAGAAGGAATAGACCTCATTGACTTGAAACATTATACACAGATAGACACGGACAAAGAACTGCCTGCCGAATTGAAATTTCTAGCAAGTAACTACATTGCATCCATCTATCGAGACAAGCAGAATAATTTGTGGATATCGACAGACAAGAATCTATGGTATCTGGAACTAGGCGTAGACGGGCAAATAAAAGATTACTATAAACTGAAAAAAGATACAGAATCCCCCATCCACGCTGTTATTGACCTGCAAGAATACATCTGTGCAGGCATAGATAATCATGTATGCCGTATTGAAAAAGGGAGCAACCACTTACTGAAAACCAGCATGGTATCGGAGCTGCTGAAACCCTTTTCAGAAGACTGGAGAATTCTCTGCATGGAAACTGACGGGGAATTGTTATGGATAGGAACCAATCGCGGACTCTTCAAGTATAACCATACCCAGCAGAGTTTGAACCGGTACCGTTACTCCAATCATCGCCCCGGAATGCTAAGTCAAGCCTATATAACCGGAGTTAAACTGACTAGCAAAGGAGATGTCATCGTTTCCACTCTGAACGGACTCAATGTATACAATCGGGATACCGATACTTTTACTTATATCCGCCAAAACAATGAAATGCCTGACAAGTCGTTGAACTGTAATTTCATCAACTGCCTGCTGACCGACAATGAGAATATCTGGGTAGGGACTGAGATAGGAGGAATCAATTTATTGACTCCCAATTGTCTGCAAACGTATGTGTGGCAATACAACTATCTGCGAGAAACCTCTCTTTCCCCCAATCCGGTCAATGCCATCAGCGAAGACAAAGACGGAAATCTATGGGTAGGAACAGTAGAGGGAGGACTCAACAAAAAGAGCAAAGGCAGCGATGAGTTCATCCATTATACTTTTGACCAGAATAATCCCACTTCCATTAGTAACAACTCCATCCGTGGCATTCTCATTGATTCCGAAAATCATTTATGGGCATATACTTGGGGGGTCGGAATCAATGAACTAAATCTAAATATACCCCATAACCAAACTTTCCAACGCCATATCCGGGAAGACTCCATAGGATTGGAGGGAGATTTTCTAAGCAGCGCCTGTGAAGACACCATGAACAATGGTTTATGGTTTGGTACTACCAGAGGGCTTCATTTCTACCATAAAAAGACCAAGCGTTTCACCCGGGTCTTGTTTGACCGTTCCGACAATGAATTCGATGCGGTAGGGTCCATCATTATCGACCGCAAGAAACGTCTTTGGATGGGAACATCTGAAGGAGTTTTCATTATGGATTTATACTCGTTCTCCATTTCCTCCACACAATTCAGCTATACCTATTTAAAACATAAACTGACGGAACCCACTTCATTGCAATTAGAAAAAATAAACTGTATCATAGAAGATCATAATGGTACCATCTGGCTGGGAGCAAATGGGAACGGACTATATCAACTAACGGAAGAAAATGGAACACAGTTCACATTTCATAACTACACCCGCAAGGATGGGTTACCCAATAATACCATTATAGGTATTGTGGAAGATAAAACGGGACATCTGTGGATGTCCACCAACCACGGCATCGCCCAACTGGATACACAAACCATGACTTTCACCAATTATACAAAAGAAGACGGACTGCCCAATAATCAGTTTTATTGGAACGCATCTTATTATTCTCCCCAAAATAATCTGTTATATTTCGGTACTATAAACGGATTAGTCGCTTTCACCCCCGATATAGCCAAGATAAAAAAGCAGGATGCCAAAGTCAAACTGACCTCAATCAGTGTCGCCGGTACCATGGTCTATCCTCCAGCAGACGGAAAAACTCCCTGCGCGGTAACAAATTTACATACCATCCGTCTGCACGAAAAAGATCATGGTTTTTCCATCGAGTTTTCCACCTTAAACTATGGAAACTGTAACCGAGTGAAATATGCCTACCGCTTGAAAAATTATGAGAATGAATGGACAGAAACCCTTCCTGGCGAACATACTGCTAGATACAATTTCATTCCCTCCGGAAAATATGTGTTCCAAGTCCGTGCCACAGACGAGAAAGGACATTGGTCTGATAAAATAACGGAAGTCAAAGTAACCATCACTCCTTATTTCTATAAATCCTGGTGGTTCTATTTATTGCTTGCCATTCTGATCACCGTAGGCAGCTATTATTTTTATCAATGGAAAATAAGTCTGTACCGTCAACAGAAAAAACAACTGGAAAAAGAAGTAGCCCAACGCACCCATGAGCTAGAGTTACAAAATAAACAACTAGAAATAATGGCACGACACGTCGAGGAGGTAACGGAAGAAAAAATTGCTTTCTTCACCAATATCACTCATGAATTCCGGACACCAGTCACTTTAATCAACGGTCCCATCCAACGCGCCCTTGACGAAAGCCATGAGCCGGAAGTAAAGAAACAGCTACAAATAGCTGAACGGAATTCCAATTATCTGCTATCACTAGTCAATGAATTAATGGACTTCAGAAAGTTAGATGCAGACAAAGTTGTATTAAATAAGACAAACGAAAACTTTATCCGCCTTATACAAAATATATTAATGCCTTTCGAAGTATTTGCCCATGAACGGAACATAAACATCATCACCTACTTCCGGCTCTGTACCCCGTTTTGGATATTTGATGTTGAATATATGCGCAAAGCCATTATTAATCTGATATCCAATGCTGTTAAATTCACTCCCGATTATGGAAAAATAAGTTTGTATGTGGCTTCCCTTACCGACAAAGACAACCATACCTGGCTGTTCATAGATATAAAAGATACAGGTAATGGTATCGTACCCGAAGATATAGAACGTATTTTCGAACGCTTCTACCAATCCAAAAAGAGCATCAAATATCCCGTTTATGGACAAAGCAGCACAGGAATCGGACTATTCTTATGTAAGAAAATCATTTCTCTACACGGAGGCAACATCTATGCAGGAAACAATCCCAAGCAAGGAGCTTTCTTCAGAATACTATTACCTTTGGAAAAAGGTATCCCCCAAGCCGAATCAGAAAAAGAAAAATATGAGCAGAATGAACACCCACTTTCCATTCCTGCCAATGGAAACGAGAAAAAGGAAACCATCCTCATTGTTGAAGATAATGCAGATATGCGTACTTATATTTGTTCCATTCTCAAAAACAATTATCAATTAAAAGAAGCACAGAACGGTGCAGAAGCTCTTTACTTGATTCAAAGAGAAACGATTGATTTGATTGTCAGCGACCTGATGATGCCCGTCATGGACGGGAATGAATTATCCCGCCAGGTAAAAGCTAATCTGGCTACTTCCCACATCCCCTTTCTCATGCTCACTGCCCTCCGGTCCGAAGCCCAAGAAAGAATCAGCTACGAAATAGGAGTAGATGAATATCTGTGCAAACCATTTGATGAGGTTATTCTAAAATTACGTATCCGAAATATACTTGCCTTACGCCAGAAATACAAATCCATGTTCTCCACTAGTATGAATTGTGAAACATTGAATATAAACGCTAGTTCCAAAGACAACACATTTATGACATCGGCAATCAATTTAATGAAAGAACATTATGCCGACTCAGATTATAACTTAGAGCGCTTTATCCGCGATATGGGATACAGCAAAACATTAGTCAATCAGAAATTACAATCCTTAACAGGGCAATCCATTGGCCAATTTATGAGAAACTACCGATTAAATGTGGCAAAAGAGACTTTAACCAAAGTCGAATGCAACATTTCTATTGCAGAAATCGCATATGCTGTAGGTTTTAACGACCCCAAATATTTCACAAAATGCTTCAAAGAGCTGTTTGGAGTACTTCCAAGCGAATATTTTGGAAGAAAATAGTTCACTTTACTATTTTACTCCATTTGTGCACCATATTCTCCTATAGAAAGCTTTGTTTCCCTTACATTTGTAAAAAACAGAAATGCAAATGTATATGAAAAACATATTCTTATTATTGAGCTGGCTGATACTACTCCCCTCCGGTATACTGGCAAACCCTATCAAGGGAATGCTGGAAAGGATAGACAAGGGAGCATCGAACAAGTTCGTAGTCGAACTACACAAAAGCTCTAACGACTTTTTCGAGTTAGACCGGAAAGGCGACAAGGTAGTGATACGAGGTAACACCTATATTAATATAGCAACCGGCATCAACTGGTACTTAAAGTATCATGCCGGAATCCATCTGTCATGGAACGGTATGCATGCCTCACTACCCGATGTTCTTCCTCCCGTCCTCCGTAAGGAACGCCACGAAACAAACCTAGCCCTGCGTTATGACTTCAATTACTGCACCTACTCTTACTCCATGGCATTCTGGGACTGGAAACGTTGGGAAAAGGAACTGGACTGGATGGCACTACACGGAATCAACCTGCCGCTCGCTGCCGTAGGACATGAATGTGTATGGCGTAACCTATTACTCCGGTTGGGGTTTTCCAAACAGCAAATCAATAATTTTATTGCCGGTCCGGCATTCCTTGCCTGGTGGGAAATGAACAATCTGGAAGGATGGGGAGGCCCTAATCCCGACAGTTGGTATGAACAACAAGAAGCCTTGCAAAAAAAGATATTGCAACGAATGAAAGAATGGGGAATGCACCCCGTACTGCCCGGTTATTCAGGTATGATCCCCTCCAAGCTGGATTTGGGAAAGCGTATTGATAGTGGAAAAGAAAAGAAAACAGCAAGCGACACTTCCTCGGAATCCGCCCAAAGCACCCTCAACAAATGGAACGGATTCGACCGACCGGGAATCTTACTGCCCGACGATCCCAAGTTTACCCAGATTGCCAACCTTTTTTACGAAGAGACCGAAAAGCTGTATGGAACAAGTGACTACTACTCCATCGATCCTTTTCATGAAGCCAAAAGCTTGCCTGCCGGACTAGACTTCGGCAAAGCCGGCAGGGCTATTATGGATGCAATGAAGAAGGCTAACCCCAAAGCTGTGTGGGTGGTACAAGGATGGACAGAAAACCCACGTCCGGAAATGATGAAAGCGCTGAATCCCGGCGATCTGCTTATCCTTGATTTATTTAGCGAATGTCGTCCCATGTGGGGCATTCCCTCTATATGGAAACGAGACAAAGGATACGAAGAACACAACTGGTTGTTCTGCCTGTTGGAGAATTTCGGGGGGAACGTGGGCTTGCATGGAAGGATGGACCAGCTTCTTCACAATTTCTACCTGACCAAGAACAATCCACTGGCCGCTCAGCTAAAAGGCATCGGTCTGACGATGGAAGGCATTGAAAATAATCCCGTTATGTTCGAACTGATGTGCGAACTTCCTTGGCGTGCAGAAAAGTTTACCAAAGAAGAATGGATCAAACAATACATCCGCGCACGCTATGGCACAGACGATGAATCTATCCGGCAAGCTTGGCAGATCCTGGCAAACGGTATCTATAACTGTCCGGCAGGCAACAACCAACAAGGTCCTCACGAAAGTATCTTTTGTGGGCGTCCATCGCTGAATAATTTCCAAGCATCCAGCTGGAGCAAAATGTGCAACTATTACGATCCCACTACCACAACAGAAGCCGCACGGTTGATGGTGAGCGTGGCAGACAAATATCGCGGTAATAACAACTTTGAATATGACCTGGTGGACATCACCCGACAAGCCATTGCCGACCGTGCCCGAATAGTGTACAATTACGCTGTTGCCGACTTTAAAAGCTTCGACAAAAAAAATTATGCCACACACACCCGACAGTTCCTGGAACTGTTAATGATGCAAGACAAGCTGCTGGGCACACGCAAGGAATTCAAAGTCGGAAACTGGATTCAACAAGCGCGCAATCTGGGAATCACATCTGAAGAGAAAGACCTCTACGAATGGAACGCCCGCGTACAAATCACCACATGGGGAAACCGCTACTGCGCCGACATCGGCAAATTACGAGATTATGCCCATAAGGAGTGGAACGGGCTGCTGCGCGACTTTTATTACAAACGTTGGGAAAAATACTGGCAAGTACTGCAAGACCAACTGGATGGCAAACTTCCTGTACTGCCAGTAGGTAATTCATCAACCCCCACTGCCGATAATCCAGCCATGACCATAGATTGGTATGCCCTGGAAGAACCATGGACACTGGCAAAGAACATCTATGCGGCATCTGCCGAAGGTGATTGTATAGAAGTAGCGAAAGAGGCTATAACATTGATAAACAATTGATAGTAAGATGAAAAAGGAAGAGCTCAATACAGAAACCGCACAGCAGGCACCGCCCATTAAAAAGAGGCTTTTGTCACTCGATGCACTCAGGGGCATCACTGTAGCAGGGATGATTCTGGTCAACAATGCAGGAGGCAAAGTGTCGTATGCACCTTTGCAACATTCTGCATGGAACGGACTGACACTTTGTGACTTGGTTTTTCCTTTCTTTCTGTTCATCATGGGTATTTCAACATATATTTCATTAAACAAATTCAATTTCAACGTTTCCCTACAAGTGGTAACCAAGATATTGAAACGCACATTTCTTATTCTATGCATCGGATGGGCAATCGGTTGGTTTGACCATGTATGTGAAGGTGACTTCCTGCCTTTTGTCCATCTGCGCATTCCCGGGGTACTGCAACGCATTGCTTTATGTTACTGTGTTATTTCTTTTACAGCCCTATTTATGAATCATAAGTTCATCCCCGCATTAACCTTTATCTTACTAGTAAGTTACACTGTCATATTATGCATGGGGAACGGTTATGCCTGCGATGAAAGCAATATTTTATCCATTATTGACAGGCAACTTTTCGGCGAAGCGCATCTCTATCAAAAGAGCCCGATTGATCCGGAAGGATTTGTAAGCACTCTCTCTGCTATCGCCCACACTTGTATCGGTTTTTCATATGGAAAATGGATAATACAAAGCCATCAGACAGAAAACAAAGTACTCCGTTTGTTCTTGACCGGATTCATTCTGATAAGTATCGGCTATTTATTGGCAGATGCGCTGCCTTTAAATAAAAGAATATGGTCTCCTACTTTTGTTTTGGTGACCTGCGGAGCGGCTTCCATGTCACTTGCCACACTAATGTATTATATAGACATAAGGAATAAACAAAAATGGTGCCGCTTCTTCATCATCTTCGGCGTCAACCCCCTATTCCTCTATGTATTGAGCGAAGTACTTGCCATTATGATGGGAAGTACCGGATGGAAAGCGGCAGCCTATGCAGCCATTCATTCAGGAATAACCGACGCCTACCTTGCCTCAGCCGTCTACGCCCTCGTTTTCACTCTGTTTTTGGGGGGTATCGGTTATCCACTATATCTTAAGAAAATATACATCAAACTGTAACAACAGATTCACAATATATAGAGAACTATACAGTATTAAACAAGAACATATTAATCCTTAATTCCGCAACACTATTATAAATTAAACTTTTTAAGTACCTGAGCAACAAAAAGTTGCTCAGGATT
>NZ_JBCOCI010000072.1:0-25697 GCF_040929485.1 Phocaeicola sp. RTP21198st1_B8_RTP21198_201120
GCCTCATTGGGTGAATAATCGTCAATCCCCCCTTCTGAAACAATTTCAATACGGTTGCTTGGCACGGCACGTTTGATAAGCTGGGCCTTGATGTATTCCGCACGGCAAAGCCCCAATGAATTGTTGAGCGTTTCATTACCCGTGGCATTGTCTGCCGCTCCTGAAACCCGGATATGCAACCTATGCTTATTGGCAATCCGGGCTATCCCGTCAAGGTTGATGAGTTGCGAGGTATCAGTCAGATGGCCGGTATTCAGGACAAAGAAGAAATAGATAGGTGCCCCGACATACAGGCTGTCGGAAACAAGCTGTGAGGCATCACTATCTAAATGGTGGGTATGCTGTCTTTGTGAAACAATTTGCTCATTGGTATGTGCCGCCGGATGAGCGGAAGATGTAGAGTCGCTTGCCTCCGTCAAGGGTGATTGATTCAACCTTGCGCGAAGCGAATTTAATCCGCTGTAATTGTTTCTCGGATAGCCGGAAGAAGCGGTTTGGCTTTCTGCGTTGCCGACAAGTTCGGACAGCTTATCAGCGTATCGGTCTAACAGACCTTCCAACTCCAGAATCTTCTTCAACTCGGCGATAATGGCCAGGTTCATGGCATTGTTTTTCTGTAATCCCCGGTTCTTCCCTGCCAAACACAAGGCATGAACAGCCAGTTCCTCATTCTGTCTTATATAAGGAACAGGGTCTATCACCTTCCGCCAACCGACCTTGCCAATCGTAAAGGAGATTCCTGCCGTCAGGCCCACTAAATTATCCCCGAATTGGTCTGAAGCACCATAACCGTCGAAGTCCTTGAAAGTCGTGGTGCCACCCAGTTCCGCAAGCAAGTGGAAACGGTCTGTAAGACGGTATCTGCCCTGTATGCCGTAGGAAAGAGCAAACGGATGGTGGCCGCTCCCCTTGTGGTGGATGATACCGGCTCCCGCATAAGGGATGAGACTCCAACGGCACGGTGTATTGCCCCTATCCAAGCCTGCCAATACATTCCAAAGCAAATCCGCATGGCAGAATTGATATGATTGTGTTTCCAACCGTGAATCCTTGAATCGGAAACCCTGATAGGACAAGCGACCTCCTATAGCTGGCGTGAACCATTTGCCTGCCGAAACAGCCAATGTAGGCTTCATCCTGCCAAATAAATCTTCACACCCTAATGGTGAACCCAAGAAAGCGGAAGTACCGCCGGAAACATTCAGGAACCAGTTATCTTTCCACGTGGAGACGGAAACGACATCGGTCAGGTAAGAAGGCTGTACCGTTTCCCACTTCTCCTTGAAATACTCTCTGTGACGGGTACACACCGTATCGGCTATATTCACATTGTAAGCCTGTGCTCCCATCGAAAATGCCATTGGCAACATAAACAAAAATATTCTCTTCATTCTATCTAAAATTTGGTTTGTGATGCAAAGAAACAACGTGACCGATCTATGCCTGAACGTATGGAAGCCTATCACGCCGTCTTTAACAAGTATTCTTTTTTACTTCTCCCAATCAGACTGTCAATCAGACTTCATGGAGAGTGAATTTCTCTTATTTTTTACGGACGCTCTTTCCACCGGCAGGCTTCATCATCCGGTGTGCCCTCTGCAAGCAACGCCTTGCCCATGTCCGGTCGTCCTCGTCCTCCTTCCTTCTCCAGGGCAGGTCGCTTCCCCCTCCGCCACCTCCATGCCCTTCGGCAAAGGTGGTGGCCAAATCGACATAATTGGCGAAAAGGTAAATGGCGCACTTGAATATATCTTCGCCACGTTCGGCCATGTCCTTAATCAATGAATCATCGAACACGCTTTGCGCCTCTTTCCCCAAACTTTGGAAATGCGTCCTGAACTCCCGGATGATGTCACCGACCATGGCTTCCGCCAATCTGTATCGGACCTGGTTCTCCAGATTATAAGTAGCTAGTCTCACTTCCTCCCTGTAACTCTCCACCTTGTCTTTCGATTCGGCCTCCAGTGTTTTCAACTCCGACAATTTGCAGTCGGCTTCCGCCAATTTCTCCCGTTTGTCGGACAGGTTTTCAAGTACTTTCTGAAGCTCATAATCAAGCTTAGCGATGCGTTTCTGGAGTTCTTCGGAATCCCCTTTGCCCGTCCTCAAATCAGTGGCCACTGTTCTGATTTCTTCCTCCAATTCCAGTTTCTTTTGTTCCTGATTGGCAATCATGGTAGATAATCCTTTCACTCTTTTTTCTGCCAGACGGATGTCCGAATGGAGTTGTCGAAGCAGCTCACGGTCGTTCCCAATCTGTTTCTCCAGCGCGGTACATTCACGGCTCAACGCACGCCTGTATTCTTCCGTTGTGCGGTGCTTGGTGCCGGTCACGCTCACGCTGTCTCCACGGTTCAATCCCCACTTCCCATTGACTTTGGCAAGCTCGTCGTGGAGTGCGAACAGACGCTCTTTGAAGTCATAGATATTTCCTCCGAAAATCTTGTTGAACGAAATCTTATTCCGTTCATCTACCGGTATCACGGTGCAATGCACGTGTGGGTTGAGTTCGTCAAGGTGTACATAGAAGCCTATGACATTATCCTCCCCCCATTTGTCACACGCAAACCTGTACACGTCCTGCGCCCAAAGTTCTATATCCTTGTTGCGCCGGATATGTGAGTTATCAGCTCCATGCGTGAGGTTTACTTTCTGGCCGCCAAAGGCTATCTCGTGCATCCTCTCCCTGGAGCCTCCAAAGATGATATTCGCCACAGTACGGAACTTCGGTTCGGTAAGCCCGGCGTTGGGGTCTTTGATACTACGCTCACGCAAGGTTTCCGCCATGCGATCCGGTATGGATTTGGACTTATCCACTGGCACGACCTTACCTCCTTTGATGACTTCAAAGTTAAGCCGTTCACGGGTGCGGTCATAGTTGCCGTGCTTCGATGCCCATTCCCAACCTCTTTCCGTCCAGTTGCGCTGATGCTCGTCGCTTTGACCGGTGGTCATGCCCTTTCCGGGCCTGATGTCCATAACCTGTTTGATGTTGTTCGCCATGTGTCCTATATGCTATTTTTACAGCTTGCTGCCGCCTTTGCGGTCTCTGCATTTTGCCCGTCCGGGGCAAAGTGCGTATTAGGCTACGTGCTGGAAGCACTTCCTTCCGGACGGGCAAGCCCGTCGTAAAACTGGAGGTCAAGACCTCGCATGAGGGTTACGCTTCCGCAAGTGGAAATAAGGGCATACCCGGTGAGTCTAAAAGGAGAGGCAGCAAGCAGGGTTCTATTGGTTGGTTTGGGGTATTTTCCCAGCCTTCTCTTGATTGATTCCCTCAAAATAGGGAGCGTAGTATTCCCAAAGCAGGCGGAGGTCTTCTGAAACCTTGTCTGGTATCAAGGCTAATAAATATTCCGGAACTTTCGGGCATTGTACGTCAATCAGGTTCAGACCTGCCGATGCGAGTAGTTGAAGGTATATCGCCACATCCCTGTGGCAAACCTCGCAGTACACTCTCTCCAATGTGGCGGAAAGCGTTGGATTGGTCGGAAACAAGTTCGTCCTTTGCAGGATTATATGGGCGAACAGCTTATGCAAGCGTTCCCCGATGCCGGCTCCGCTATCTGTCACCGGCATGGATAGAACATGTTCGGTAGTTGTGATGAACTGTACAGCCGATTCAGCCATTTCCTCCAGGCACAGGTAGCCACATATCCACTTGTTGATGCGTTCTTCCTCCGGTGACATCATACGGGGCTGTAAGCCTTCCGTTTCCGGCAACGTGTAATTCATTGTTATCAGGAAAAACTTCTTGTGTGCGTCTATCCTCGCCATGCCGAAGTTCTCCAACGCATCGAGGAAACTGCGTGTCGTGGCACGGTGCCATTTCCATTGCCGGGCAAGGTTGCTGACGGTCGTGACGAATTGCCCTTTCCGCAAGGTGACGGTCGTTCCGAAATAGGTCAGGCTGTCACGGCTTTCACCGGATGCCTTGTCAAGTAAGTCACAGAGGGCATCCATTTTGGAGAATCTTTCTTCTTCATCCGAACGGAGGAACTCAAGCAGTTCCTTGTCCGCAATTATTCTGTAATTGATGTATTCCTTCTTCATGAATTTATGATGATTATATAGTCTTCGAACGGTAATAAAAGCAGGGAAAACATTATCATTTCTTCCTATACCCCCAGTTTCGATAGTGCGGAATGATACTTTCGGGATTCTCTAAAAACGATTGCCTTAAAAAGGGCTTCTTTACCATGCGGCAAACCGACAATGAGGGGTAAAACGCCGCCCCGAAAATCAGTGCGCCAATGGTAACGCCAAGCGGCAGGAAATGAGGAGCAAACAGGCAGACAACAGAGAATACCGCCACTCCGAGAAGTGTCCGTTCCTGCTGCAAAAAGCGGAATACCCGTTCTGAAATCCGATGGGAAAACAGCAACAGGCATACCACGGATGAGGGAGCCAGTTCCAATGGCAACTTGAACAAAGAGAGGTGGTAGAAATGGAACATGAGCAAGGCTGAAAGCAATACCAGCCTGTAACACTTGCGGAAGTTATGGCTGAATGCCATACGCAGGTAGAACTTGGTCATGGACGGTTTGGACTTCTTCCTGTGATAAAAGAAAGGAAGCACTAAAAACGTGAGTAGAAAAAGCAAATAAAGGGATTTTACAATCATGGTTATCTATGTCTTAGGGTTCTAATTCGAGTTTGATGAAATGATTGGAAGCGATACGGACAATATCTTCCACATCAGTATATAGCAATGCTTCCGATTGGTAGCGTGACTTGAAATCGGGATTGCGTTTCAATGAACGCACGGCACTATCCAATTTGTATTCCGGTATGCTCAATACATGGCCTTTGGGATAGACGCTGTTCGGGACTTTCGCCACCAAGTACAGGACACGGCAATGCACCGGATGCAACTCTCCACCCTT
This sequence comes from Phocaeicola sp. RTP21198st1_B8_RTP21198_201120, assembly GCF_040929485.1. Taxonomy (NCBI): domain Bacteria; kingdom Pseudomonadati; phylum Bacteroidota; class Bacteroidia; order Bacteroidales; family Bacteroidaceae; genus Phocaeicola; species Phocaeicola sp. RTP21198st1_B8_RTP21198_201120. The sequence continues at coordinate 4,887 of NZ_JBCOCI010000072.1, forward strand.
CTGGACGGAGAACGTGCTTTCCCTGTCTGCATCCAGCACATCAATCCATGTCCTGTAATCATGGATAACGGATACCAGTTTTCTATAAATACTCTCTTTCATTCAGACAAAATCTCTTAACAGTTCTTCCTCACTCCGCGCAAACAGCATATGGCCGTTCTTGATGACCTTCAACAGTTCTTCCCGAAGTTCGCAGCCCATTATCTCCAGAGAATCATAGAGGGTCACATACAGGGTATCACATTCAATGTTTCCGTTTGCCGTGGCATTGAGCTTATACATCCGGCCGAAACGTGGATTGGAATAGGCACAACATTTCTGGCCGAAATCCGTGGACGTGGATGGCAGGTAGTGATAAAGCAATATGAGTTCCATTTGATCCTCCAATTCGTCAATCAGTTCTTCCAACGGATACACCTTTGGCAAGAGGAAGGTCAGCACGGCACTGTCCTCATAAATCTCCGCTCCTTGAAATTTTCCCGGAGAAATCAGTGCCGGCATTTCCAGACCTGCCAGCGTGACGAACCGGTCTATTTGTTCTTTCTGCATGATATATTCTTTGATATTAGTTGATATTCGTGATGTATGCCTTGATAAGAAGTGCAGGCAACTCGTCCACCTCCAGCGGGAAGCCGGAGTGCTTCAACTTCCTGGTTGCTTTGGAAGTCTCTTTGGCCAACCTGTGAAGTGCATCGGTCTGCCTCTCGGACAACAGCGTATAGGAGAGTTCATCGAAGGAAATCCACGGTTGAACCAACATCCAGAGATATGCCATTGAACGGTTACTGTCGGCTATGTACCTGTCACGCCATATCTCGTCCAGACAAACGAGGGCATTTTGCAGCAAACGGCGGTTGTTGCGTACTGTCAGGAGGATAACCAGTTCTTCCTTGTGGAATAGAGGCTGCTCCTTCATGGAAAGGTCTGTGATATGCCGTATCACTTTTCCGGTCTGAACCGTGATGTCGCCCAGTGGAATATCCCCATACACAGGAAGATACTTCAAGAAAGAACGGAATGCCATATCTTCCTCCTGCAAAAAGGTGATAATGTCTGCTTTGGACCGGAAGCCGTCTTTCAATGTCCGCTCGAGCATCTTCTGATACAGGGCTACGGTCTGTTCAGCGTTCGTGCCGTAAGTTGGAACACTGTCCAGACCGGCATAAAAACGGTGTGCGGAAGCTACCAATGGCAGGGAAAACGTATCGACTTCCACTCTATTCAGTGACTCTATGATTGTGAGGTAATCCGTAAAAGCCCACTGCCGTTTGTCAATCAGCCTGCCCATATAAAAACGTAGGGAATCATGGATGATTTCCTGTCTGGCCGGTGCATGGGCTTTCATGCTGTCACGGATAATACAACTTGCCACGGAATCATCCAACGCATACCATTTCCGTGCCAGTTCCACAAGCCGGCCGGTGGTTATATTTTCCGTTTTTTTTACCGTTTGTAAAAAATCTGCATAGGCATCGAAAGCTTCTTCGGAAGAATGGAAGCCATGTTCCGCAGAACGGTTGCAAGAAGCCAACAAGATTATGGCCAACAAAGCCACCCATGTCGTGTGTAAAAGAGGACGGTCACCTTTGAATAACAGGCGACCAATGCCCGGATAGAAACAAGATGATTGTCTCCGTGTCTGTCGTACTGACAATGTTTTTGTCACTAAATACAATTTCATATCGGACTTTAGTTTTATGATTTCAAAAAGCAAAAATAAGGTGTAATATCCATATAAGAAGTATGTAAAATACAAGTTTACAAAAGCTTATGGAATTATACTCCAAGTCTGTTTTTTGCAACTTTGTGTAAATCAACCAACGGATAACAAATAGCACAAAAAACATTTTTCAAGCTATCCGATAAAAGAGGGGAAGAATAACTGGAAATACTTTCAAAAAGGAGTGGCAACATGGCAAACAATCTGTCTGACACGCTATGGAACCTCGATGTGAAATGATAAAAAAGGTTGTCCGAGCTGCCATTTATGCGGCTTTGTGAGGTATTTGTTATACCTTTGTACTTGAATAAATTAGGAACAAATAAATATGGCAAAGGTAGGATATGTAATGAATTATGCCGGGTATAGGGCGAACACGGATAAAGAGTGGATGAAGCGATTCGGCTGTAACGAGATTATGGAAGAACAGCAGGATTATGAGTTGCGTACGGAATGGAACAAATTACTTGACCGACTAAACAAGGGGGATGAACTGGTCGTTCCCAAGTTGAGCCACGTTCTCCGTGAGACACGGCAGCTTTCGTATCTCCTTGAATATTGCCGTCTGAAGGAAATCCGTCTTATTTCAATCCATGACCGCATAGATTCCGGCAACGAGCTTTTTCCGGAGACACAGATGTCGGATATACTCAATGTCGTGGCATTGCTGCCCAAAGAAGCATTTGATATCCGCAAGTCCTCCGATGCAGTCCGCAAAGTGAAAAGCCGCATGAGAACATTGTCCCCGGTGGATTACAACCGCATCGAGCGGAAAGAGTTCGTGGTGAATATGTATAAAAGCGGACACCTTATCAATGAGATATGGAAAGCCAGTGGCTTCAGGAGCCGGAGTTCCGTGTTTCGGGTGCTGAAAGAAGCCGGGATAACATTGAACAGAGGGCGTAAAAAAGGATAAGCCTTTATGTAATTAAAAGGGGGCCAAGGTACAATGATACAGCATGGATGGGATTTATCTCCCCCATCCATGCTGCCATTTCGTAGTACGACTTTTATTCAATGACCCGAATACGTCTGTTATAATAAACACCCTTGAATGCTTTTACAACAGTATCATAGACTTCATCGCACGATACGGCATCAAAGCAAAGCTCCATCGTCCAGAAATCAAATTGAAATTCCACCAATGTTCCCGAATAACGGTCTGACGTATTGTAAATGGTCACGGACATATAATCGACCGTTCCGCTTTGCAATTCCACCCAATGCCCATAATAGGAAAACGAGTCATTGTTTGACTGACTGTTAAGGGTGATTTTGTTTATCAATCTGCTTATGAAATTATATCTCTTTTTCATTGCGGTATCTGTTCATCTATTCCCACCGTGAAGCCTTGTCCGTCTTCATTCATAAACTCATAAAGCCTTTCAAAGTCATGCTTGACCTCTCCATGGCGGAAGTTTTTCATGCACTCTTGAATTTCAACTTCCATTGCGGCTTTGGCTTTCTCCAAAGTGCTGTAAAGCGTATGGCAGTCGGAAACGCTTTCACCGCAATCAACTAATGTATAAAGTATGTAGATGGTGTTCGTTTTCATTTTTGTAAACCAGTTAGATGTGAGGTATATATCGTTCGTTCTCTGCTAAAAACTCTATAATTGCTTTAGCCTCTTCGTGCGAAGCCCTGTTACGGTCATCGTATCGGCGTTCTTCGTCAGCCATGACCTTCAGGCATTTCCGGATTAATCGGTACAGCAGTTGTTGGATGGTCGGGTGCATGAATGGGATGGAAGCAGCAAATACGGAATGGTTGAAACTATAATTATTCAACATATTCTCTACTTCTTTTGCAAATTGGTACTCCTTGGTTGCTTGGATGTTCGGAATTTTTTCCATTGTCTTTTCTGTTTTAATGGGTTACACATATCTTTCCCTGTCTTCGGCTTCTTTCTGTCCTGCCGGTTCGGAATTTATGCTGCGGTTTCCAATCATCGACCGGGCTTATAGGTACGGTCTTTCTTGCCAATTACGCTTGCATGGCAAGGAAGAATTTGCAAGAAATACATTTCAGGCCGGACTATTAAGACACGATGATAGACCTTTGCAGCCAAAATCTGAACGGTGCGGACAGATTGGAGTGGAAATATCGAATCTGGATATAAAAGGATAATGGGTCGGTATAACAGGAAAGCAAACTGCTTCCGGGTGGGTCGGACAAGGGGCTGCCGGGCAAACTATGTAGTGACTTTTCCTTTTTTGGACTCTACCGAAGGTACAGGGAAAAATAGGAAGTGTCACTGTTTGCCCTTACCACAACCTGTCTGGAAAGGAAAGAGACGATAGGGAGAAAAAGCAATGGCGGATGAATGGAAGGGGCTTGGCTTATGCCGTGGAATACCGTGTCGTTTCGGTTTGCCGAAGCTCCGGCATGGAACAGCACAAAGTCAAGACCCTGTTTGTCCGGCATTGCCTCCCCGTATCTTGTATGGAAAGGATGGTTGTGGTACAGACATTCCGCTGATATGGGTGGGGAAGCAAGCGATAAAAAAGGAGACTGGTAAATGGTATAAAAGGATGACGGGCAATTCCTTTGGGATTGTCCTAAAAAGGGAGTGGGCTTATAGCCTTGTAAATAGGAAAGCCGGGGGAGCAAACCTTTATGGCTCACTACCCCCGACATTGCATATTCACATTTGCTAATCAAACCAGTCGGGATTATCAGCTTTGAGTTGGACTATCAACTCATTATTTTTTATTGTTGTCATTTCATATGTTTGAATTAAAGAAAGTAAGTAGTGGGTGGATTGCTCCACCCTTGCTACTTATTTAGGCTGCCACTTCGGGTTGCTGTTCTTCTGTGGGTTGAAGAACTTCTTCAGATTGAGGTTGTTCGGTTTCTTTTGTCTGCTCCAACAAAGCGACTTTCTTTTCTTCAATGCGTTTATGGCGGTTTTCATACACTTTATTGTACTTGTTTGTAATGTTTGCCAACTCTTCGGGCATGTGTTTTTTTGCAAAGTCAAACAAAAGTGCAGCCGTGCCATTGTTCCTAAAGGCATCTTTAAAATTAGCAATCAAGAAATCCCTGCGGATAATGGCTTTTGCTTTTGCCGTAAGATTGGCTATGACGTTTATCTTATCTTCATCTTTCAGATAGTCACATTCTTTGTCAATGCCGATGGCTGCATAATTTTCCTTACGGAGAGAGGACAACAAGAAGAAATACATCATCCTATCTTCATCAGCACCAAATTTCGTTTCCGTTGTATCAATTTCCTTTATCACCCTTTTTACATCATCTACTGTGTTTTCAGTGGCGATTTCCTTGTTACGCTTGTCTTTTTTCTCCAATTCGGCTATTTGTACAGCTATTGTTTGTGTAGCCTTGTCACTTTCTGCTATTTGAGCTGCGGTCTTTTCCACATAACAGAGTGTGATGTCAGCCTGACCAATCTTGGCATAAAGGGCAATCTCCCCGGCTTCGCATCGCTGGCTGATTTCATTGCATATCTCCATGTAATCAGCTTGTTCTTCCTCGTGCTCCTTCAGTGCATCCTCATAATCTTCGGAGTTATCGTAATCTTTGATTTGTGGTTCTATCGGATTTTTAGGAAAAGCTATACAGCTATTTATTGTTTCAACGTCATAGCCCGAAGCGATGAGACGTTCAACCGTGGTTTCATTAGTGCAATATGGGTCACGGCAAAGGATTATATCGGGCTGTTGTTGCGCAATCTGAATGGCTTTCTCTTTCAAAAAGGCTGCATTCATTTCTGCAAGGCAAGTGCGGTTAGAGCATTGTCCACAACCACCGTCATTGAACAGCAAAAGGTTGTTGGTGTTATGTCGGCAAGAAGCACATTCGGTTTTGTCGAAGCAGTAACGCTCCAAGTCTATGGTGAATTTCTGTTCGATAAGCTCTGCTATCTCTTTGGCTTTTCGGCCTCTCCAACTGGAATAGTGCTGGATGCCTTCTTTGAGATATTTCTCGTACACCTCACGTTGCACATCTTCCCCATATCGGCATATTTCAGAAGCCACACTAATGGTGATAACATCTGCATCCAGCAATTCGGCAAGTTCGGGAATGAGGGTGGAGAAATTCAATCGGGTACGGATATAGTTCTCGCTTTTGCCAAATAAGACAGACAAGGTTTCTACCGTATGCCTCCCACTATCAATGAGTTGCTTATAAGCATTGGCTTCTTCCGTAGGAGTAACGTCTTTACGCTGCAAGTTCTCTGTGACCGCCATTTCCTGTGCTTCTTCGTCCGAAAGTTCGGATATGATAGCCGGAACTTCTTCCAAACCAGCAATAACGGAAGCACGGTATCTGCGTTCGCCAAAGACAATCTCGTAACGGTCTGTGTCTGCAATAGGACGCACGGTGATAGGTTGCAATACGCCTTGTTGCTTGATGCTTTCCGCAAGTTCGTCCAGACCTGTTTCATCGAAACGCTTGCGAGGATTGTAGTTACTCGGCTGAATGTTTGCCACTGACACTAACGTGATGTTTCTTTCTGCTGCTGATTGATTAGCTGTTGTCATAATCTTTGTAATTTTAAAAGTTTGATATTATGTGAATATTTGTTTTTTCCCTTTCATCGGTTTCTTTTTGTCGAAACCGTTTTGGAGTTTTACAATGCCACACACAGCTATCGGTATAGCTTCATGCGGCGGCTTTTCTTGCCAATTACGCTCCGAAGGAGGAAGAATTTGCAAGAAATTCATTTCAAGCTGGCGGCATCAAGTGCGATAGCAGACTTTTGCATTAGGAAAACCCAACCGGTGCCGACTTAAAAAGTGACAGGAAGAAGGGTCAGGGAAAGAATGAGTAGAAAAGGACTATAAAGTCTCTATATATAATAGGTATGTGGAGAATGGTATAAAAGGAGGGATAGAACCTATAAAGGTCTCCGGCTTGGGTGGGTAGAATAATCAGGGTTTGCCGGACAAACAAAAAGCGGCTTTTTCCCGAACTCCATGCAGAGACAACTCGACGATTGTCGAAGTCCCTGCATGGAGTACCGGAATGTGCCGCCGTTTGTCCTGCCTCTCCCCGTGTCTGAGCGAAGTGAAAACTCAGGGAGAGGACAAGCCTTATCCTATGAAAAATCCGGGTGGGAAAGCCGGTGGAAGCTATGCTTATTATAAAAGGTATGGTCGCAATGAGGTATTACTCATTGAGTTGTTATAAAAGGGAACGATGGCTTGTAATGTGCCACCGCATCATAGAAGAAATTCCCTTTGCCTTGTCTCACGACAAAACAAAGGGAATGGTTAAAATATACTGTATAAATTAAGCTGCGATTACTGTCACGGCAGGTTGTTGCTCCAACTCTTTCAAGGAGTTATCAATCTTCCGCTGCAACTCCTTGCACTCCTGTTTCAGTGCATCCAGTTCGGCGGTCTTGCCCCACTTGCGGCTGAAAATCTGCTGCAAGGTCGGGAGTTCATTTGCCAGTTGGTCAATCTTTTCCTGTTGGCGTCTTATCAGTTCCGGCAACTTGTCAAGGGTGGCTTGCGGATAGACTGCGGAATCGGCAAAGCCCAATGGCAATGCACCGGACAAACCGCATTTGTATTTCAACCCGCTTTTACCTTCCACCAAGAATATGTTGCGTTCAAAAGCACCGGTATAGTGGTATTCGCTGCGGACGGACAGGTTCAGCCCGATGTAGCTGCCAATGGTGCCGATGGATTCGTTCCTGTAAGTCTTGGCTATCTTATGCAACTCACGTCCGGTTTCTTCCGCTATGGCTTGTTGCAGGTTCAGAAGCAAGGTTTTCCGTTCGCCTTTGTATTCTTTATAATATGCCCAATCCTCGGACATCCGTTGTTTGGTTAGCATGGTTTCCTCTATATCCTGCTCAGTTTTGGCAATCTTGCGCTCGGCACGGTATCTTTCCTTGTTGAAAATGGCCTGCTCTTTCTCCAACTGCATAATCCGGTTGTCAAGCTTTGCCTTGTTCAACAAATCCATATTGCCGGAAAGGACTGCAACGAACTCGGCGAAGTTCATGCCTGTGTTCTCGTCCATGCTGTCCTCGTCAATCCTGCGCACGGCTATCGTGCCGTTGTTTATCTGATTGATAAACAGTTGCTTGTTCCGTAACAGGTTGAATTTGTAGGCATCCAGCGTTTTCTCCGTGCCGTAAATGATAATATCCACGACATTGCCACCCCAGAACTTCACGGTATTGCCTTTGCGGACGGCACGCCCGTTGCGCTGCTCCAAATCTGCCGGGCGCCAGGGTACCTCCAAATGATGCACCGCCACGGCTCGCTGCTGCGCATTGACACCTGTACCCAACATGGAAGTAGAGCCGAACAATACCCGGACAGTGCCGTTGTTCATGTCGGTAAACAGTTTCTTACGTTCTTGTTCGGTCTTGGCAGTCTGTATAAACCGTATCTCATTTGCCGGAATACCCATTGTCACCAACTTGTCTTTGATGTCCTGATAGATGTTCCACTCATTAGACTTGTACGTGCTTAAGTCACTGAACACGAACTGCGTACCTTTGTTGGATTTGGAACGTACATAATAGTCGTAGATAGTGGTCGCACACCGGGAAGCCTTGTTGCCCAGATCGTCAGCGAACTTATCACCCAACAGGCGCATATCCAAAGCCATTTTCCGTGCCACATTGGTAGCCACCAGCATTTTAGCCATATCCAGATTGTCGGGCTGCGGAATGTCAAGCCCCAAATCATCCCAATTACCGCTACCGGCGAACGACACCAGACGTCCAATCATTTCCTCTTGGGCAATGGTAGGCTTGTCGGAGAGAAAACGTACATTCTTCTGCGGCACGTCAAGGTTTATCATTTCAGCCGTGCGATAATCGGTTATCTCACGCAGGAAGGTCGCCAGTTCAGGAATCTTGATATACGTGCGGAAACGCTCTTTGCGCTTGATTGAGCCGGTGATGTTCAACTCATAGTCGGTTGTCTTTTTCGTGAAAATAGCCGCCCAAGCGTCAAAGCAACTTATACATTGGCGTGACAACTCTTTCGGCCGCAAGTATTTGAACAACACATACAATTCGGTCAGCGCATTTACCACCACCGTGCCGGAAAGGAACGTGGCACCCAAATCCCTGCCCGTCCGTTGTTGTATGTCACGAATGGCGACAAGTAGGTTCATGGCACGTTGCGAGCCTTGTGTATTACCAATCCCGGCAACCCTTGTGTGGCGTGTCTGGAACATCAGATTTTTAAAATAGTGGCATTCATCGACAAAGATGTGGTCGATGCCCATAGCATGAAAATCAACGCAATCATCCTTTTTCTCGCCAAGTTTCTCTTTTAAGGCTTCCAAGTTGGCGTTGAGGTTCTTCTGCCGTTTCTCCAAACCTTTCTGTAACCTTTTGTTGTTATCAGCCATACCGCTGTCCTCCAACACTTTCAAAGAGCGTTCCACGTCTTGAAGTTCCTGTTCGCATATCTCCAGCATGGTCTGCTCGGATTGCGGTATCTTGGAAAACTGGTCGTGCGTGAGAATGATGCAATCCCAGTTGTTATTCTTGATTTTAGAGAACAATTCCTGTCGGTTGGCAGGTGTGAAGTCCTCTTTTCCCGGATAAAGAAGTTTTGCGGTCGGATATGCCTTGCGGAAACAGTCCGCAATCTCGTGTACGTTGGCTTTCAAGCCGATAATGAGCGGCTTCTGTGTCATGCCCAAACGCTTCATTTCATAAGCCGCCACACACATTACCATTGTTTTGCCTGCACCGACTTCGTGCCAGCATACGCCACCGCCATTCTGCTTAATCATCCAGATTGCATCCTTTTGTGAGGGATAGAGGTCGTTGTATGGGAACTGCTCAAAAGAGAGGTTGGGGAATGTCTGTGCCGAACCGTCATAATGAGGACGGACGTAGCAATTAAAGCGTTCGTTATACAGGCGTACCAATTCATCACGCACGGCGATAGGTTGGTAATCCAACCATTCGTTGAACTTGCGGCGTATCTCCTGTATCTTCGTGGATGCCGCTTGTATGGCTTCTTCATCGGGTACACGGATACTTTCACCGTTGCGCATTATCTCTTTGGTGATTTCCGGAACCGTATCGTGCAGGGCGTGGACGAACAGGGCTTCCCCGTTATAGCTTCCAATCGAATAGACATTATAGGCAATGGGAGAATGGCCTTGCAAAGAGACAATATAGGTGTCGTTCACATCAAAATACATCACCGTTGTGTTTACCCCGAACAGGTTTTTGGCAAAGGAAGCGTAAATACTTGCCGGAATCCAACGCTCACCCATATTAAAGTCAAGTTCTTCATACGGAATAAGTTCGGGGGTCGCATCTCCCAAAGCCTCGACAGATGTAGCCGCCCATTTTTGAGCGTTGCCTGTCAGGTCGGCAAGAACGGTACATATCTCCTTGCACTTCTCCACGACATTACCTGCAAGGAATTTGCCTTTGTTCTCCCAACAATCCGTCAAAGGATTGTAGAATATCTCACCGGCAAGGGCTTCTGTCAGTTCTGTTTCGGCCTGTCCGGTTGTCTGTACAAGATAGTCCATATTGACCGAACCGTAATAGTTAAGGCTGCTTGCCAATGCTTCTACCGGTGTCAGTTGAACGGAAGTATCTATTTTCTTGAACGCAACAGGCTCGTGCATGATGTCGGCTTTACAGATATCCTTTCCGAGTTGCATTTCAATCGTGAATACTTCCATGCCCAGACTATCCCAAGAGAAAAACTCCTTGTTGTCGTTGTGGTGGAAAAAGCCCCACTTGCGCACATAGGCATCATAATGTTTGTTGAGTTGTTCCCTTAGCTTCGGATATTCGGCCAGTTCCTCGCTTTCTTTGGTTGTCAGTTCAAAGTAGGCTTCACGGATAGGAAGATAATCGTTGGCACGCTCTATGTTTATCCGGGAAACTTTCAAAGGTACGAATGTAACGGTCGTGTCGGAAAAACAGTTTGCCTGTTTGTAGCGGAGTGTGCCAAGTTGGTTTTCAAAGAGTACTAACGTGCCGTTTTTCATCCACTTGTGCAACGTGCCTGTGTACGTGCGTTTTTCCCTGTTGGGCTGTGCCACCTTGTTGGTATTAAAGCAATCAAAAAGTGACATTTGTATGCCGCCAATGCCTTTGTTCGGTGTGGCAAACAGGTTCTTTCTGAAAAAACGCTCAAAGTCGGCTTTCAGCATGGAGGAAAGGGTTTGTTGCAAATCGGCTTCCTCTCCCTGCCAGCGGTATTTGCGCACATATTCCCCATATTGGTTGGTTTGTATGCGACTTTCTGTAAACAAGGCGGTTTTTGGTAAAGTAAACAATTTATTGGTATGTCCGGTATATTGGTCACTACCCGGTACGATTTCTCGGGTTGTTTCTATGAACAGCTTTTCACGGTCTGTAAGCGTTACCTTACGGCCGCTCTTTTGGAATATCAACAGGTCGCTGCCTACTTCAATGCCGCTTGTCTGCATGAACAGGCTATCAGGCAAACGTAATGCCGTAATCAGATTGCAACGGTGTACAAGATAGTCACGCACGAATTGGTTGCCTTGTGTGTCAGCGATACCTCTTGATGTGACGAAAGCCAATATGCCGCCCTCGTTCAGTTTCTCAACGGCTTTCAAGAAGAAATAGTTATGGATGGTCTTGGAAGCCTGTGCATAGATGCCGCCTTTTTTGCTAAAAGTATTGTCGAACACACGGAAGTCGCCAAACGGTATGTTGGAAGCGATTACGTCAAAGCGGTTGTGTTCCGTCTCTTGGCTGTCAATCGTTTCAAATCCTTCGATGAATACCTGTGTGTCGGGATGCAGGGCGGACAATACAAGTCCGGTAAGCAGGTCTTTCTCAAAAGCCGTCCGATGTGTAGCCATATCTCCGACTGGCAGGAAACCGCCGATACCGGCGGACGGTTCTAAGAATGTGCCCATTTTAAGGTCGTTTGCCGTGAAAGTGTCTTTGATTTGCTCGGCTACGGCTTGAATAAGGAATGTCGGGGTATAAAAAGCTGTCAATACGGACGATTTCAGACTTTGTAGGAGTTGCCTGTAAAGTGTTTCATTCCCTTTTGCCGCTTTTGACAGGACGGAGAGCAAGCGTTTAACGGCTTCCTGCATGGTGCCGGGTATGGGGGTGTCCGTTCCGATACTCAATACTTCCTTGATACCTCCGCAGCCTGTAAACTTGGATAATGTCTCACGCTCTGCGGTGGTCGCATTTCTGCGTTCCTCGTGAATGGCAAGGGCTGTGCTTATCGCTTCGATATTGCCCTCTAATGCTTTTAACTTGTTGTAACTCATACGTGTATATTTAACCTTTTGTTTAATATTTCCCTTTCTTCGGGCGGGTTGTTGCAACCTGCCGGGAATTATTTTTCTGCCTCGAAAAGGTGACGGGGAAATACGGGCAAATCTGACGAGGGAAATACGCTCGAACTTGTGAGAGGAAGATTTCGTGAAGGCATCCACGGCACAGCCGGATTTGACAAGTCTTGACACCGGACGTTACCTTTGCGGAAAAATAAATCCGGGCCGGGTGGAATCACGCTCAAAAAGGCAATCTTGATTGTCACGTTATTAGAGGATAGGGAGAGTTTATAAAAGGAGCCATTTCGGGTAAAAGTGGAAGGGAAGCCGCTCTTGGAGCGGATGGTAAAAAAGGGAATGAGTGGATTATAACAGGAAATTGAGGCGCAGGGCTGACCAAAAGAAAAGGCTCTGTGCAAATCATACACAAAACCTTTTCATTGATTAAAACAGATTGACAACCGGCATACCTCGCTGCTTGGCTCTTTTGAAAGTGTAGTATGTGCCACCTTTGGGAACTCCGTCAAAGTAGGCTATCAAGTGGCCGGAACATGACAGCATATAGTCGTTTCTCCGAAGGAAACAGTCATCAGCATAGCTTTCTGCAAGTATGACAACTTCATCCGCTTTGGCAAGAGCATTACGATAGCGTTCCTTATTATAAGGTGTGAATTTTTCACATTGCCCACGATAAGGCACGGTTGCAACCAATGTAATGTCGGAATATACTTCTTTCATGGATAAAGCCGTTTCTGCGGCAAGCAGGTCGAAGCCCATCGCCATGCCACAGTAAAATATGCGGATGCCTCGATTGTAATGTTCCAATATCACTGTCCTTAATGCTTTCCGAAGCGAAGGTACTTTATCGTAGGGTATGGAACGGTGGCCGGTAAGTGCCACTGCCATTACTTGATTATGTGAATTGGTTTGTTTCATTGTGCACTCAATAGGTAGTTTTAATACTCTTTGATTGATTCTATATATTCTCTTACCAGTTCTTCTGCCGCAGCATACGGGTCTTTTTTATCTGCAATATCTTTCACATGAACCATGAAATTGTCTATTTCTCATATACAATTTTCATCGGTATATACTTGGCAATAATAGCCACCTACATTTTCCTCACAATCAGGATAAAATGTTACATATACTTGCGCTCCTTTTAATGTTCTTGCTGTTACCATATATTTTATTTTAATTATTGACTGGTTATAAAGCTGGAATTATGCCGCTTGCTATCAATATACCTCCTTTATAAAGTTCAATCGTGCCTGGCACAAATCCCATTTTTCCAAAAGCAATGTTACGGATATAGGCTTTGTATTCATCCGCTTTAAAGTTTTGTCCGGTCAGATTATTGAATATCATAGAGATAGATATGTTGTCGTCAGACCAAAGAATCATTTTTTGACCTTGCCTTATTTCCTCGATGCAACTTTCCTTTGGAGGATTTCTATTCGATATTACCTTCATCATCTTCATTCTTTGGGTTGTACCTACAAAAATCTACTATCAATAACCGTTCATCCATGTATTTGGAAGGGTCTGAGGCAAGGCGTTGCTTCAGCCAAAAATGTTGTCTGCCGTATCCATAAGCAAAGAACTTGTCAAAATCCGTGGTTTCAGACAATTTTGTAACAACAGCTTGAAAACCAGCTTTGTCTGTTGCAAATACAGCATGGTTTACCAGTTCAACCAATAAGTTGGGAATTTGTGCGTCCCATACGTTAATAAGATTTTCAAATGTCACATTCATAGCGTCTTAATTAGATATTATAAAAAACGATACAATCTTCCACTTCGGTTGCCTTGCCGAATAGTGGGTCTTTGGTATAATAAGGTGGCATACCGCCTTGCACGCTGTCTGCAATGGGGCATACCAGTTCGATACACCGATTACGCAATAGGTTGTCAATCATTTTAATCTCTTTGTCTTTCAGTCCTGTGGCGTCTCCGTTAGCCATGTAAGGCAATGCCCATGTGGGTACTCTTTCGATACTTCGTTCCATATAGCTTTTTTTAAAGTTAATACTATTATTTTCTCAATGCCTGACTTGTTTTCCCTACATTACTTTTCAGTTCCGCAGGTCGGCATATCAGACTTTTTAAGGCATCCCCTGAATGAAGCCATTGATGGAATAAGGCAAGCCCGGATATGAAAATCAACCATGCAATAGTCTATTTTCATCATACGAGCAACGTGTGGCTTGCTATTTCCGGGCTTCATTCTAATTTCGCCGCACGAAAAGTGATGTGCCGGCTTGCGAGCCAAAAGAGCAATATGCTTCTTTATAGTGGTGCAATGGGAATCAATATGATATAACAGGGAGGATTGGTTAAAAAAAGAGAGTATGCGTAAATGTATCTGTTGAACATAAAAAAACGGCCGAAGCCGTTTTTGAAAGGAGAAACTGCTGTTAAGCAGCTTTCTTGGCTTTCTTCTTTTTTGAAGCGACAGGAGCTTTTTCTTCTTCTTTCTCCACCGGCTCATAGAAGTCGGTGACTGCCATGATGATACGGTTATGTTTGACACCTTGCTGGTCAGTCCATTCGTCGGGTTTGAAAAATCCCTTGACTGTAATGTTTTTGCCTTTCTTCAACAACTCAAAAGAAGTGCTGTCATTTTTACGCCAGGCTTCCACGTAAATGAAAGATGACACATATTCTTCTCCGTTTTGCTCCTTGCGGCTTACTGCCAGTGGGAAGCGTGCTACGCTTGCTGTTGTAAACTGACGGATTTCTGCATCCTTACCAACGAAACCTGTTACTGCGAATGAATTTTCTACTACTTTCTTCATAATTCTATTTTTTAGAAGTTAAACAATTAATTTTTATGATGCTATCGGATATTGCAGGTATAGGGCGGCACCAGGGATAGCACGCAAATACGCTATATTTTTCACGCAGTAGAAAAATGTCGGAAGATTTTCGTGTATGTCATTGGTCAGAACGGAGTGACCCGTAGATGCTTCGGCATCGCTGCATTATATCTTTGCATCTGAAAAATATTGTGACTTCGCCATCAAAAAGAGATTGACGAAGGGAGGGCAAAGAAAATAGCAGTAATAGTCGGAAAGGAAGCTGAAGTATGCTAATAACCGCACGTGGCTCTATCCATGAGGTAAAGGAGCAAATCAGAATGGAAACTTCATTATGAAATGAGGAAACCGTGAAAATCAGCAATCACATAGGCATTGTTGATATAAAGCAATACTCATTGGGATATAGATAACGTAAGGCTGACTATAAAAAGTGGAGAAACGATATTGCCGGCAGTTTCAGTAGCCTATCGGTTGGATAGAAGAAGGAAAAGGCTGT
This sequence comes from Phocaeicola sp. RTP21198st1_B8_RTP21198_201120, assembly GCF_040929485.1. NCBI lineage: Bacteria > Pseudomonadati > Bacteroidota > Bacteroidia > Bacteroidales > Bacteroidaceae > Phocaeicola > Phocaeicola sp. RTP21198st1_B8_RTP21198_201120. Next base: position 20,164 of record NZ_JBCOCI010000072.1, read on the forward strand.
TAAACAAGGAAAAAGTTATCAGAAGGTTACTTTTCCTGTCAAAAAAGACTTTGGCTGTCTTTGGGAAAAAGGATTGCGGTGAAACCTTTTATAACAGGAGTGTATGTAAACAGATGATATATAAGAAGAAAAAACAAATGAGATAAGTTAAAAAGGTGGATTGGAATATGCTGTTTCTGCGTATCTTTGCAAATGGAAGTGCATCATAATAAGAACAAATTATAACCTTCCAAAAGAAAAGGCATAACGTGCCTATAAAGCGTATCAATAACAAAGAAGATAGAGAATGGAAAAACTGATTATATGGATTGTCCTATTGGTGTTCTTTTACCTGATGAGCAGGATAAACACATGGAAAAAGAGAGCGGCTGCGGCCTTTCTGGTAGTGGGGCAACGTGCGATAACAAAGGAGGAACGCAAATGGGGATATCGCAATGCGCTGCGTGCAGGGGAAAAGAAAGCGGAAAGATTCTATGTATATTCAGCTTTGGAGGATTTCATGGATGAGAAACCGATGGTGCCTTTCAAGATGAAACTTTCCAACGGCAAGAAGATTCCGGCAATATTCATTGACTATTACATACCCAAAAAGGATTGGAATTTCATCACTGAGGAACAACGGAAGTTTGTACAAATGGTATATGACTTTAAGGACGGACGTGTGTCTTGCAGCCGTTTATTCAAAGAAGCATTGGCAAAGCTGGATTTGCCAGATAGTGTTAGTGTTGTATTCATGCCATGCAGCAATCAAAGCAAATACCTTACCCGATTCAGCCGGTTGAACAATGCTTTGTCGTATGAAGAAAAGTTGCATCCGATGCTGTACAGTCTTACTTATCTGGAGGCCCGTGAAAGCAAACACAACATAAAAGATAGGGATAAGGTAAATGCGGATTCCAATATCATTATCAATGCAGACATCGTAGGCAAGAAAGTCGTAATTATTGACGACGTGATTACAACAGGAAGCAGCATCAAGGAACACGCAGAGGAACTTGGCAAATATGGGGTGGAAGTTGTCGGGGTTGTCTGTTTGGCTAAAACCGTGAAGTATCCGGAGAAAATAGAGATTTGGATTGAATCTCATTTCAAATAGAAAAGCGTAAAGGAATACAGGTTTAGTCCGGTTCTTGTAGTATATATACAAGATTCAATTAAACCTATTATTATAAACTCATCCGGCTGATTGCTTGATTATGCACTGAGTGGAAAATACACTCGGTGATTTTTCTTTTGGGAGGCAAAAAATATCAAATATAGGGAGTGATTTGAGGTTGGAACTTACTTCTTACGATTTTGTGTTGATTGGCTGAATTTTGAATGATTATGTTACTATTTTGTTAATCTAAGAAATCTATTGTTTTGTATATTGTTGTAATTCAAATATATACAGTACTATTTTTATAATATTCCCATTTATGGCGCGCCACATACATAGTAAGTGGTGTGGTCAATCCTGCCCGGGCTGCAATCTTCTTCAATTTACGGTTCACCAGCAACATTTTATTCCGGTATTGTCTGCGCTCCGTGCCATCTTCTCGTTCTATAATAGGTAAAAGATATTGTGTTTCCGAATCTCCGTATCTGTCAATAATCTCCTGCATCTGTTTTTCCCACCGTATAATGAGTTTCTTACCTGTTTTACGACGGCTATAACTCACAAAGCCACTATTGAGATCTTTTTTGCGCAAATAGGCAAGATCTATAAAAGACATTCCTCGCATATAGAAAGAAAAGAGAAAGATATCTCGTGCAAATTCCAACGATTTATGATCGGAAAGATCCAACTGCTTGATGTGTTTGATATCTGTCAGGGTGGCAGCTCTCTTTGAGGTCTTGTCCACACCAGTATATACATTCTCAAAGGGATCTGCAGGAAGGGCCAGTCCCTCACCCACTGCCTTGCGATACACACAACGCAAAATACGCATATAAAAAGAAGTGGTATTACGACTTAAATGGTGAGTGGAGCGCATCTCCGTTTCATAATGTTCCATCAAATCTGCATCCATCTCATCAAAACATAAGTCTATGCCATCACGGAACTTCATGAAGCTGTTCAATGCGGACTGATATGTTTCGACTGTCCGTTCTTTTCCTTGCCCTCTAAGACGCTCTATCTGCTCCTGCATGTATTCAAAAACGAAAACGCCCTTACTCGGACGATACTTTAATTTTACTAATCTCATATTTGCCATTACCTAGGTTAATTAAATAAATCATCAAAGAAAAATATAATATCATGATTTATATTTTAATGAGGACTTAAATACTTGTAATGGCAAATAGATTCTTAAGAATTAAAGAGAAAGAACTCAGTGTCCTTATATCGACAAGTATATAACAATAAAAAACACAAAAGCGCGCAGTTCTGATAAACTGCACGCTTTTGCTTATTATTTATGTCCTTGTCTGAATTACTTCACTTCCTCAAAATCTGCATCCTGAATATCTTCTTTGTTATTAGAAGAAGAACCTTGATTAGCCTGTTGTCCTGCACCTGCACCCGGACCAGCCTGAGCGCCACCTTGTGCACCACTCTGAGCATACATTTCAGCGCTGGCAGCCTGGAATGCTGTATTCAGTTCAGCCATGGCAGTATCAATAGCAGCCAAATCCTGTGCCTTATGAGCATCTTTCAGTTTCTGAAGAGCAGTTTCAATCGGGGCTTTCTTATCAGCCGACAACTTGTCACCTAATTCCTTCAACTGATTTTCAGTAGAGAAAATCATAGAATCAGCTTGATTCAATTTGTCAATCTTTTCACGTTCCTTCTTGTCTGCTTCTGCATTAGCTTCAGCTTCGGCTTTCATCTTTTCGATTTCTTCCTTACTCAAACCAGAGGAGGCTTCGATACGGATAGCTTGTTCCTTACCGGTAGCCTTATCCTTTGCAGATACTTTCAAAATACCGTTAGCGTCAATATCAAACGTTACTTCAATCTGAGGAACACCACGACGAGCTGGAGCAATACCAGTCAAATTGAACTGACCGATTGATTTATTCTGTGAAGCCATCGGACGTTCACCCTGAAGTACATGGATAGTCACTTCAGTCTGGTTATCGGCAGCTGTAGAGAAGGTTTCACTCTTACGAGCCGGGATAGTAGTGTTTGCATCAATCAACTTAGTCATTACACCACCCAATGTTTCGATACCCATTGACAACGGAGTAACATCCAGCAATACAACGCCCTTGATTTCATCTGTCAAAACAGCACCCTGAACAGCAGCACCTACAGCAACAACTTCATCAGGATTCACGCCCTTAGAAGGAGTCTTGCCGAAGAATTTCTCTACTAATTCCTGAACAGCCGGAATACGAGAAGAACCACCTACAAGGATTACTTCATCGATATCAGAGTTGCTCAGACCTGCATCGCTCATAGCTTTCTTACAAGGTTCAAGACAAGCCTGAATCAAATTGTGAGCTAAAGCTTCAAATTTAGCACGGGTCAAAGTCTTAACCAAGTGCTTAGGCATACCGTCTACGGGCATGATGTATGGCAGGTTGATTTCAGTTGAAGTAGAAGAAGACAATTCAATTTTTGCCTTTTCTGCAGCCTCTTTCAAACGCTGCATTGCCATCGGGTCTTTTGTCAAATCCGCACCTTCGTCATTCTTGAATTCCTGCACCAACCAATCAATGATCACTTGGTCGAAATCGTCACCACCCAAATGAGTATCACCATTAGTAGAAAGTACTTCGAACACACCACCACCAAATTCAAGGATAGAGATATCAAATGTACCACCACCAAGGTCGAACACAGCAATCTTCATATCTTTGTGAGCCTTATCAAGCCCATAAGCCAAGGCAGCGGCTGTCGGTTCGTTCACAATACGTTTAACCTCCAAACCTGCAATCTGACCAGCCTCTTTAGTAGCCTGACGTTGTGAGTCCGAGAAGTATGCCGGAACGGTGATAACGGCTTCTGTAACTTCTTGTCCCAGATAATCCTCAGCTGTTTTCTTCATCTTCTGCAGAATCATAGCTGAAATTTCTTGCGGAGTATAAAGACGTCCGTCGATATCTACACGTGGGGTATTATTGTCACCTTTCACTACTTTATAAGGGACACGGGCTATTTCCTTCTGTACCTGATCCCAGGTTTCACCCATGAAACGCTTGATAGAAAAAATAGTACGTTGCGGGTTAGTGATTGCCTGACGTTTTGCAGGATCACCTACTTTACGTTCGCCACCGTCGACAAATGCAACGATAGACGGAGTAGTACGTTTACCTTCACTGTTTGCGATTACTACCGGTTCATTACCTTCAAATACTGAAACACATGAGTTTGTGGTTCCTAAGTCAATACCAATAATCTTTCCCATAATTATATATCTTTATTTATTTGTTTTCAATTAAACTGATTTCTTGGCGAATGGTTCACGAAGGATTTCTTTTTTTCTTTGGTGCACCAACCGCACGTCCTTCATAAAACAAACGGTATGCCAAAAATAAGAATGTGACAAAGGCTGACAAAATGACTGATTTATTTGTTATATGATACTTTTAGATGGATTTATATAAGGCAAGAATGTCAGAATTCCACCAAACAGAATACTTGTCAGCATCCTACCATAATGCCATAAATGCAATCGGCCTATTTTCTCGTTTATGAGAAAATAGGCCGACCATATCTATTTGAATGTATATGGATTATCGTTTCTTCAACACCAGCAATTCATTTCCATTTTCACCTAATAAGTATACTTTATTATCTTTCATGCTGAAACTTTTTGTTTCATTCAAAGCATTCAGCACAATAGTTTCAGTTTCCATATCAGGACACATCATCATGGTAGTAGCAACATTGTCAAATCTCAAAGAATTGGGTTTTCCATCTTCCTGCGTTAATGCACCATTAATAGTATTACAGCCCATATTACCGTAAATGCGGCTTTCATCCAAATTAAAACCGATAAAAGGAGTTACCTCAGCCGTACCTACAATCTTCTTTCCATTCACCAATTCAATAACCCATTCTCCTGAAAGATCAGACAGTGACACTTCCGGAGCCGCCTTCTTTTCCAAAGTCATCAACGGCTGACCATCTTGATTACATAGAGTTATCACACTAGGCTTGTCAGAAACCGTCTGGAAAGAAGTCACTTTATCCAATGCACCCAATACCATCTGCTCAGTCTTCATATCAGGGCACATCATGCGGGTACTTCCTATCTGTCCAAACTTCAATGTACCTGGCTTCAGAGAGTCGGCTTCAAAACTTCCCATCATACGGTTACATCCGCTATTTCCATAAATACGTTTCTGAGCTACATCAAAACCAATGAAAGGCATTCTCTCTGTAGATATCTTTTGTCCATCCACCTCTGTAATATTCCATTCCCCATCCAGAGAAGAAACAGACAACATATTCTTTCCACTACCACAAGATACAATCAATGCTCCGGCACAAATAGCCATCATTTCTAATACTAGTTTTTTCATATTCCTTAATTCCGCAACACTATTATAAATTAAACTTTTTAAGTACCTGAGCAACAAAAAGTTGCTCAGGATTTTGC
>NZ_JBCOCI010000073.1:0-25081 GCF_040929485.1 Phocaeicola sp. RTP21198st1_B8_RTP21198_201120
GTGTAAGATTGCTTTCTCCCCCAAAATGAGGATTACTTTTTGTTCATAATAAAAAACTTATATTGTGTGATAGTCGGTTAGCCTGTGAAGGTCAGCCGGCTAATTTTTGAAATAAAGATAAAAATAATATAGTGATTTTTTTAATCAACTTTATTTGTAAACATCCACTCAAATGAAATTACCAAATATTTGTAGCCTTATTTAGTAGTGGGAAAAAACAATCAAGTGAATTATTGAAAATTTCGACAAACTAATGTCATTTCAAAGCAAGCAAAGCATTCCTGTTTTTTCTAGTATTAAAAACTTGAGATAATACATGATCGAAGAAAATATTTGGAATCTTTTGGGAGAATGATGGAATTTTTTCATTTAGTAAACTGACAGCTAATCCACCCACAGCCGGAAGGATTAGTCCTGTAACAGAAACCAGTCCCCATCTAAACCATTTTTCTGCTTGTGAAGATGAGTTACCTCCTAAAAGGATTCGCTCCAGTTCATTTATATTATAGTTATTCGATTGTAGCCAATCTCTATAAAAACCTCCAAAAGCATGATCTCTTACTTGAATAATTTTTTTTATATCAATTATTTTATTGTAATAAAGCAAAGATAAGTTGGGAATATTCCTTGCAAAAAGATATTTGTTCATTCTATCATTAAGAGTTTGTTCTGGAATTAGATTGTTTTTCTGCATGAAATAATACTTAGCTTCATCTTCTAAAATTATTTCATCAGTCTGTAAATAACTACCCCACACAATACTTCTTTCGAATAGGCATAATCTTACGGCACTCCATGTGTCTTTTTCGTTAATGTCAAGGATGTTTTCAGATTCTATATTTAAATAGGTTCTAATTTGATTATTGATTGTGAAATCCTCATACATATTTTCTTGGGCAATATGATCCCAATATACATATTCTTCCGATTCTGAATCAGAAGTTACCTTTTCAAATACTTGCTTGATAAATAAAGATGCCTGAAAACCATATTTGTTATTTATTCGTTCAATAACTTTATCATAATAATTACTCTTATGCATATTCATAAATAGCAAATTTTCATTTCCTATCATGAATGCTGGAAACCACCAATTATCAATTATTACAAGTTCTTGCCTTTCATATAAAAGTCTAAAGGCTTCAAAACCCAAAACGTCTATAATTTCTTCCAATGAATCTGTCCTGATAATGATTTTATCATGTGTTAGCAAACAATTTATAACTCGATTCAAATAATATAAATGTTCAGGCATAGTAAGTTCTGGATATTTTCCAAAATGCCATCTATCATAACATATACCAGATTCGACTTCCTTTATCCTATATGAAAAACTGTCAAATAATACTGCCATTTATTGAATCCAATTATTATAAAAAAACTGTATCTCTATCCCTGCCTTGAATAGCAATGAGATGTTATTTTTCTCCTCTTTGTAAAACTTTCCATTCCGTTGGAATGGAAAGTTCAAATCCATTGGCAAGCGTTATTTTATCTGGCAATAATGCCTGCTTAAACCTCTTTTCATAGCGCAACATCTGAATGGGTGCTCCATTTCCCATTGTAGCCAAGTTACTAGAATACTGATGAGGTGGGAAATAGATAAATACATTGATTTTAGCTTCTTTGGCCAGTTCAACGGCTGGTATCATATCACTGTCTGCGGAAACAATGATAGCAAGGTCACAGTTATGTTGGAAAGCGTCGGCCACAATCTGGGTAGCTATACGCACGTCAGACTCCTTTTCTTCGTAAGTATGGATGATATTGTGGCATTTGAAACACTCGATTTCCTTTTTTAGATACTTTCCCAATATTAACTTAAATTTCGGATTCTCCTTATTGGCTTGGAAAAAGGCATCCTGTCTTTTCCGTTTACCTACGTCTGTCGGTCTAGCAGAGAAATACTTTACTGCTATTAATTCCTGATTAGGACGTAAGAAAGACTCCATCAACTTGACAATATCTAGCCAATAATACTTCTTCCACGGAGCGGTCTTTAATCCATAATAGAAGTTGAATCCGTCAATGTAAATGATTACTCGTTGCTTGTTTTTTTCTGCCATAGTCATATAAAAAATAAGCCCTCGAAATCGAGGGCGAGCCTTGGTCTTTCCCAACCAAGGGGGATAATTCTATACTGCAAATGTACATTTTTTATTTGAGAAAACAAACTTGTATGAGATTTATTTTGTAATCATAGCCATAAATTCAGCAAATTAACCTCTTTTAGCTCAATCCGCCATTCCCATCTACCAAGCCTTCCTTTTTACTCTGCAAAGTTACGGCTCGCAAAATCCGTCAAGTACCACTCCGTTATTTGAATATTTTAATAGGCTTTCCAAGCCCGGCATCAAAATCCCCAAATTCCTTGCCTTTATTTTGCCTGACAAGCCGTTATGGGATTGCACGTAAAAATAGAACTCCTGGTAGAGATAAAAATTCTCTAATGAAAGGGGAAGTGCATAACCAACAATTTAAAGAGTAAGACAATGGAAAAGAAAATGATTTGGAGCAGCGAAATGCTTTATGATGATGAAGCGCGTGAAAACTATTTGGAAAATATGCGTGCCATTACGGAAAATAAGGATTACCAACTCACTGATGAAGAATGGGCAGACGAAGTGTATTTAGACCTGTCCGATGAAAGAGGCAACCTTGATAAAAAGGTAAATGGCATTATTATTGCGTTTGCCGATTTAGGGCTATGGCAAGGCAGAAGAAATGCCTTTCAATTTTTTGGTAACAACATTGCCAACATACTTCATACCCGATGCGAGGATGCCGAATGGTACGGCGATGCCTACAACATACGTGGAATACTGCACCACCATGATGGCACCAACTATGTGCTTTACCGCATAGCCAAAGACGAAGAAACAGCCGAACGTATAGCAGCCAAGATTTACAACGGTGAGATAGACGAAAGAGGTTTCCGCAAACTGATACGTTCCCTATATCCCGATGTGGCAGCAGTTTATGGCTGGAAAATTGCAGGACAAAAAAATGTGGTTTAGAAGTGGCAACACAAGAATGCTTTATATTGATTTTCAACTAAATAATTATACACAATGAGCAAGTACGATTTTATCAAGAACGGCAACACCCTTTATTGGAACGCCCCCGACAACGGCAAGGCTTCAGGAGCTTACAAAGTGATTTCCGCCCCCAAGGAAATTGACGAAGATAGCATTATCCTGATTGCCTCCGACCATTCGGAAGCCGAAGTTTTCCCCTCCGAGTTATTCCCCTTTGGCATGACCATGAGTCATAAAGAGGATTTCCAGCGTTGGAAAGCCCGGTATGAAGCGGAAGGTACGATATTCTACGACCGACTTTCCGAAGTCACCTACACAGACCGGGATTTATCCGTCGGTGACAGGGTTATCTTCACCAACGACCACGGAGTAGTATTCGGTCCCCACGAAGTGTTGGCTTTTGGAAAGCCAGTCAATGGCAGATGCGTATATATTGACAGCGATGCCTATTGGTTTGCCGACCGTCCGGAGCAATTAACGCTCATAGAAGAATAAAAAGAGCAGTGCAAGGAATGTGCCCATACACTCCTTGCACTCAACATCTTATCTTCCCCTCCGATAAGGCACATACTCATCCTCCTGTTCCCTTTCCTCATGTGCCACCTCCTGCGTGTTGCCATCATTATCCGCATCCATGAGGTCTATTTGAGGATTTACCCTTTCGCCGGCAACATCGCCCCGGTACTGATATTCGGGCATTGCTTCCAAAGCCGTCCGGACATTTTGCAGGTTGCCGGTAAGGTCTTTGTCATGGTCATAGGCAAAGCTGTGCCTTTCCGTAAATTTACCGTTTACGACTGTCCCTATATCCAGTGTATCAGACAATCTGTTATAGTAAGCGCATAGAATGTCACCGGTAGGCATCTCGAACTTCGGCGAACGTACTTTTACTGTTGAAAGGTATTCTTTTGCTACCATATCCTTTGCAAAATTCTTGACATCTTCAGATGCCCTTCCGATACCATAGCGACGGATGTGGTCACGTACCTCTTCTTCGCTATATTTCAACATCAGGTCATAAGTTCCTCCGACACTTCCGTTATAGACCAATGCCCATTTCTCATTTTCAATAAGCACGTTATCATGCGTATGCTGTGCCGGATATCTGTAAGTATACATCTCATCCATGCCATTCCCGTCATAATACTCCGTGGCTTCATTCAGTAGCCCCTCAAAGTCTCCTTTATCTTTGAATGCATCCAATCTTGCCGTATCATCCTGAGATTGAAGAAATGCCACAGAGCAATAGAACGGCCGGGCTTTTGCCTCAATTTTCTCAGCCACCGCATCAATCCGTTGTGCAATCATCGATGAAGCCTTTTTTACATCAAACAATGTGGTTTTCAGAAACTCCGGGGATTCCTTCAATACATCCAGCCAGGAACCGAGATACTGTGCGCTATCCTCCTTGATTGTCTTGGTAATACCATACTGCGAGGCTACCAAAGCACTGCCCAATTCAGCCACCAGTTCCTCACGGGCATACTCTTTGCTTCCGAAAGCGGCTGGCTTGATACGGTCTAAGCGTCCTTCAGCCCCCGTACTGTGCGTCATTTCATGCAGCAGCGTCCCGTAAAACGATTCCCCGTTGATGAACTGGCTCTTTTCCGGCAGCACAATCGCATCTTTGGCAATGCTGTAATAAGCACTATCCTGATGTTCCAAAGAAATCGGACACACCCACAGTTTTTTTTCAATCATCTCATCCAATGGGGCAAACGCCATTTTTTCATCGTCCAGGGAGGCTGGGCGTTTTAAGTTGTTCCGTTCACATAGCTTCTCATATAGTTCCGGACGTGCTTCTCGGAGGTTGGTTTGTGCCACATTGAATACATTATGTACGTTCAGCTTGGGATATACCGAATACTTTTTCTGTTCTTCCGGCGACAGTTTCCGATAGTCCTCCATCTTGATTTTCTCTTTCGTCTCCTTATCCACCACGGTAAACGTGGTAATGAATACCGGAAACGATTTTTCCCCCTTCAGGACAGACACCTGCGGAAGCCTCTCCCCATTGGCATCCGTCAATGGCTTATGATTCCCCTGTCTGTCCGTCGAATAGTTTAGTCCCGACACACGCTGAAAGGTACAGAACACCGGTAGCTTGTAGCTGTTTTCCTCGCAAAGCAACATGAGCATCAGCGCATTCATCCCGTTATATTCTCGTCCGGACAGGTTCTTCGGCCATGCCATAAAGTTCTCGGTAAACCACGGTTTCTTCCAGTCTCCCTTGATAGACGATATTTTCTTTATCATCAGTTCCGTAAACCGTTCAAGCGCACGTTCCTCTGCACTTGGTCCATCCGGATTATATCTTTTTCCTGCCATGCTCAAAATTCAGTTTCATTCGTTACAGCCGGTTTCACCCATTCCCTCATTTCCTCCACCCGGCAGGAGAGGTTGATTTTGTCCAGATATACGGAGAGTTCCAACACTCCTTTGGCACAGATACGTGCTTTAGGGTGGAGCCAACCATCTTTTTCAGCGGTAAAACAGATGAAGCGCACCCATGTAAAGGAAAAGTTTTCCTCGTGCTTCTCCGTGCTGAAGGCAGAGAATACCCAGTAGGGATTGCCCCTCTTGTCTCTCTTTTTCTCCACCTGTTTGCCCACCGTACCCCGGAACTTGATAGTGCCTTCAATCGCATCACGCTCGTTTTCCGGGAGAAAATCCACGCTCTCGGCATGGAAATTGAGATACAGGTTTTCTTCACGCTTGCGGAAAGTCAGCACTCCCTTCAACCCGATACGTTGCCCGGCCACATAGGAAGGCAGTTCCGCATCCGTTCCGTCTTTCGACACGAATATCTCCACTTGTTTGCAGCCGCCTGCTTTGGCAGGAATGGTCGTTTTCACGGCAAAGCCGATGTAGGATTTCCCCTCTTTGTTGGTACGCATGGAAGCCGTGCGGCTTACAATGCCGTTGATTGTCACATTACACTTAATCATAAATCACACTTTTAATTGTTACACAACTATTTCGTTTCTATATTTATTATCGAATCTGCAAACCTTCCGGCTGCCCACGTTGCTCCACGCCCTGCTCATAGCTTCTGGCTGCACGTTCAGCCACGAGCATATGATTTACCGCCGTACCGATCCGTTGCCGCTTGCTCTCGTCCGGCATTGCCGTGTCATTCAGTATCAGCGACAATCGGTTCATCTCAGCTGTAGTCAGTTCGTGCGAGTAGCTGCCGGTACTGTCTTTGGCGTGTAGCACAGGTCTTACCCTCTCTTGTATCACCAGCTCACAGGATTTCAGCGAGGGAACGAGTTGCGACAGGTCGATGCGTTTCTCCAAGGCCGCTTGGGTTGCAGCCGCCATTTGCTGCTCCTGTTCCTTGCCGTCAATCTGCACGGCAAGAGCCATCAGCGAGGTAAACATCCCCATCACCAACTCCATAATCGGGTCGTTACCGTTCATCCGGATACCGCTGTCCTCCGAGGAAAGCAGCTTTTTCATCCAATCTTCCGGTGAATCAGCCAAACCGGTTGTCGGAGTTTCGTCCTCTTGCGTACGGAATTTAGCCATCAAGTCTTTGCCGTCCGAAAGCAGTTGCAGCCCGATGTTCCCTTTTTGTGCTATTTCGGCAAGGTAAGCCGCAGGATTCACTTCACGCAGGGTTCCATTCGTAGTAATTTGCTTCACTTCCAGATGCAGGTGTTCTCCGGTTGTCCGTGTGCCGGTACTTCCTGACACGCCAAGCTGTTGCCCGGCATTCACCGTGTCACCTGTTTTTACGCCTACCGCCTCCAGATGATGATAGCTTACCTGTACCTTGCTGTTGTCCGCACGTTCATACTCCACCGTGACGGATCGGCCGCCCGGCGTGTCGGCGTTTTGATTGACCGCCACCACTTTTCCTTTATCCTCCGTGGCAAGCACCGCCTCCCGATTTGTCTGGATATCGATGCCTTTGTGTATCTGCTGTTTGTCCGGGTTCATCGGGTCTCTACGCATCCCGAAAGGGGAAGTCACCAACAGGAACTCATTCCTTTCCACCGGGAAGGAGTAGTGCTCCGTGGCAGCCTTGCCTTGCGAAATCCCTGCTTCCATCACCATACGGTCATACTTGTCAAGGCCGTTCACCTCGATAATCCGTTGCAGGTTGGCGGCATAGTTCCCTCCGGTGGCATACCCGGCACGTTCCAGACCTTGCGCCCAGCCCTTGTAGTCGTCAGCCGCCAGTTTGAAGCAATCCGCATACCGCTTGTTCTCCTTCAGGAAGCGGGAATGATGCTCGTAGGAATCACCCACCGTAGCATAGCTGCAAAATTTTTCATCCGGTTTGTCGTCAGTGTACAGCCCGTATTTGCCGCCACCCTCTATCCATGCCGCAGTCGCCTTGATACCGAAATGGTTATTCTCTTTCTGTGCCAGTCGGCTTTGTCCGTTGGAACTTTCCAGTATACCTTGTGCCAACGTCACCGAAGCCGGAATACAGTACTTGCGCATCTGTACCATGGCAAAATTCGCATACCGTTCTGCATATTCTTGATTCTTGCTCATTATTATATATAGGTATATGTTTCTCTCATACGTTACACACTACATCCGTCGTGCCGGACGTTGCTCATTCTCAACGGGGGTGTCCATTTCGGACACTCCCTTACGAGGCAGTTCATCGCAGATTCCGACCCTTACTCCCGACCGTACCAGCTTGGGCAAATAAGTGTCCAATGCCGTTTTGGGAAACGAAGCCACGTGAATCCCTCCGTCACGTTCCGACACGTCAAGCCCCAGCACGTTTGCCATTCTGTCCGCATCCTCCTTGTAGGATTCATAGAAGTCACGGCTGCGGAAGAGAAGCACGGCATCGGGGTGTTTGGCTTTCAACTCCTCAAAATTCCTCCAGTCCGTCTGTCCTTTCGCCCCGTCAGCCTTCACTTGTTCCTTTTCCCTTCCATGCTCCACTTGGCTTTTCGCCTGTTTCGCTTCCTGTGCCTGTTTCAGCACGTCCGCAAACAAGGTGGCCGCCAACTGTGTCTTATATCCGGCCATATCCTCCGCAATCCAGATCCGTTGCCATTGCAGCCTCGACACCTCACGAGCCTCAATTTTCCCCATTCCCTCGATTTGCGGCACACAAAGGAACTTGTCGTCTTTGGCCCGGAAGATATTCACACGCTTGATAAGCGATACATCCACGTCCGTAGATGCCGTGCCGAACAAGTCCTGTCTTAGTTCGGGGCGGTCGGTGCCGAGCGCATAATATTTCTGCGCCAGTTCCATACGTACCCCCTGTGCCGACTGCCGTTCATTCTGCTTCACGGCGGAGAAGAAGCGGTTTAAGTCCTCCTTATCGGGATAGATGCTGAAGGCTTCCCCCTCTACGGGCTTCAAGTAGAGTGCCCAACGGTTATTGTCATCACGTAACATCTGTATGCGCTCAAACTGTACGTTAGTGGCTTTATCTACCGCCTCCGCCACATCAAGCGTCGCCTGCACTTGCAACTCCTTGCCGGTCAGCTTGGCGGTAAACACTTCCTTGTCCTTGAAGTAACTGTCATCGGGACGGTACCCCAGCAGGCCGTCCTTGTTGAAGAAACGCACATAGCTTGCTCCTTGCTTCATCAATGCGCCCGTTATCTGTTGCTTGGAGAATCCGGGCAGGTTGTTGGTGACGACCCTTGCCTGTTGTTCCGACCGTTCCTGCGCAGGCATTACCTCATCGGGAGTCAGGTAAAACGGACGTCTGTCCGTAGCGGACAGTATCACGTGGCCACCTGTGGTGGCACCGGCAGGCAGCACCACGTCGGCAATCCCGGTCTCCCTGTCGCGCACCACCACCATTTCTTTGGTGGAGCGGTCAGGCACGCTTTTCAGTTCCTCTGCTATCCGGTAGTTTCCTTTCGTGTTCCATTCTGTAGGCAGGTATTCCCGGCACGCCGTGGCAATCTTCGCACCGTAGGCGAGTGCTTCGGTATAGGCTATCTCCACCACATCGGCATCTTCGTCCGTCACCCTCAACAAGGCTTCATTCTTCTGCCGTTCGTAATAACCCAGATTGAATTTTTCCAGAAACGCATTCCGGGCTTCAGGAGAAGGGAAGTTGCGTCCGTCTATCGCCATTCCTCCGGTACGGAGAATATCCACTAGTATGGCACTCTCACGGGCGTCCACCTGCGGCCCTTGCCGTTCCTGCATTTCCGAGGTCTGGCGTTGCGTGCGCAGCGTGGCATATTCCACTTTCTCACCCTGTTCCGCCTTTCGGATAACCCCCAGCGCATTGTTCACATCGCTTTCGATAGCATCTATGTAGTGCGGATTCTCTTGCAGTTCCCGTGTCCAGTGTTCCACCAAGGGCAGGCTGTCGTTCGCTAACCGGGCAGGCAGTCCGAGTTCCATCATCTTCACGCCGGAGGCCAGTTCCGCTACCAGCCGTTCATAGCGTATGGCATCTTCCGAGGGGGCTTTGCCGCCTTGCATCACCATGCCTTCACGGGCAAGCCGTTGGGCGTGTCCGGTGGCACCTGCCACTTGGCGCATCAGTTCTTGCACATAGTCTTCGTAGTGTTCAAACTGTTTCGCTTCGGGCATATAGACTGCATCTTTGGCGGTATCGAAGTGCGCCATGCCTGCGGCATCCTTGCGCACGGGAAGCAGGTGTTCCCTGACCTGCGCCACGAACCGGTTCACCGTGCTGCGCAGTTGTCGTTCCTCGCTTTGCAGGTAACCCCGGTCTGCACGGCTGCCGAAGCGTTGTTGCAAATCCCGGTATTTCTCCGCATCCGCCATCGGCAGAGTGGTCTGGTCGATGTTGAACAAGACCATGATTTCCCGTTGGCGCACTCCTTTGTAGAGCTTCTGCTGTGCTTCGGGCAAGGCTTTGTATGCCTCACGGGACAGCATATCTTCCGAGTTATGGCGGTTCACGTACTTGTCCCACTTGTACCAGTTGAACGGCACGCCGTGTTCCTGTTGCAATATTGCCTCTCCACGCTGCTTTGCGTCGGAGAACATCGTATATAGCCCGGTCTTGTAGCCGCTTTGGTCGGTGTGCATGCCCAATACGAGGGAGTTGAACGGACTGACAGCTACACCCTTCGGATAGAATTTCGGTAAATTCCGTCCCGCCGCATTCAGCCAGTAGCCGCTACCGGCAACCGCACCGTTCAGGGCGTTTACCAGGAGTGCTGTCTGTTGGTGGGCGGCCGATTGTTCACGTGGACTTTTTTCTTTCATTGCTGTTGTGTTTATAGGGTTGTTTGATTATTTGAGTAGGATTGTGCGTTCCCGGCCCTCGTCCCGTTCCGCTTCGGCGGCCCGGTAGTTCTGTTGTGCCATTTGCTGCATTTCATCGTGCTTGGCAAGCACGGCGTTGGCGAGTGTGTTCAGGGGCAATGCGCCGCTACGGTGGGCATCCACCACATTGTCGGTCAGTTGGATGCTGCACGGCACTTTGTCAATCACCGCAATCAGGCTGTTCCCTTGCAGCACCGGGTTGGCGATGCGTGGATTGAGTGGCTCATCGGCATATACCTTGTAGGGTTGCACAACTTTGTTCCCTTGCCGTCCAAGGGCTTCATGCCCGGCTTTGTTCAACAGGTTCACGCCACCCATGCCTATCAGTACCATCTTCAGCATCGGGTTCCGTACATACATACCGGTCAATATGGAAGCGATGGGCAACAGGTTGTTTTGCGGAAGCAGTGATTTCGACTTGCCGGTAAACAGCCCGAAAAGGATGTCGGGCAGCATGGAAATGACATAGCCCAAGTTTTGGCCGATGTCGTCCAGACCGTCCAGCCCGAAAGTGCCGAACAAGTCGCCCCAGCCGTTTTCATTCCTCTTTCCCTGCGTCTCACCGCTCTCCGTAGGATGCTTGTCCGCCATATTATCTTGTTCCGTAGCCGTTTTTTCCGTTTCCCTTTTCGCAGTTTCGACACGTTCCTTTTCCTCTTCCTCTTGCATCATCGCTAGATATTCTTCTTCCCGTCCAGGTGCCACCACCATGGGCACATCCCCGTGTCCGGGTTTGCGCTCATTGGAAGGAGGCTCGTATGCCGGGAATGGCCACCCATGCGGAACCTGCGCCTCGGCTTCCATAAGTTCCGCCCAAAGCGGTTTTTCGGTCAGTATGCCCATCTTTTGGGCCAACCGCTCGTTGAGCGACAGGATGTAAGGGTTTTCGTAGGATTTTATGACCTTGCCTTGCGCACGGAAGTCGGCGAACACATTATGTTCGCTGCCGAACACGCCACGGCTGATACAATCCTCCACCGTCATGGCCGGAGCATCCTCCGTTCCGTCCATGAATTTCCCCACCGCATAGCTTACCGCTTCCACGCCGCCCAGCTTGATAAGGCTTCCCCACGAGGAAATACCGCCCATCATCACGGTGTCCATGCCGACACCCACCGCTGTACCCCATGCTTTCTCCGCACCGCTTGGCCGGTAGGCGGCTTCGCCACGCCGTTCTATCTCTTGTTGCAGGGGCGACTTCATCATGCCTTGCGCCAATCCCAGCAGGCTGCCTTCCGCACCTTTCCGCAGGATATACTCCACGGATGATTTCGGCATCTGCTCGACCGCCATTCGGTCAATCATCATCTGTTCCACCCGGTAGTCCACGTAGGCAAAGGCGAGGTCTCCACCCAGTTCCTTGGAGAGTTCCTCGTACTGTTCCCTACCGATTTCCGCTACAACGGCATTGCGCCACTCTCCGGCAAGCAGGCTCAGGTCTTCCACGGTTTCCGGGGTGGCGGCTATCCGTTCCCGGCACATTGCCACATAATCCTCTGTTGTCTTGCTGTTCCACTCGCCGGTCTGCCGGAGATACGGCAAGGAGTCGTCCGGCATTCCGTTCGCACCGTTGGCGAGAGAGCGCAGCACGCCGGCAGTACTGGCGTGGTATGCACCGATTTCTTCCACCTGCTTTTGCGTAAGGTAGGTTTGGGCTTCCTTCATCACGGGAGCCAGCTGGCTGTTGAAGTAGTTTTGCAGGCAATATTCGATTTCTGCAAAATGCTGGGTCTGTCGGGGTTTGCTCATGTCAAATTCATTTGTTGCAATAGTTGTTCTTTGGTCTGTTCTATGGCGTGGTGGTACACTTCCATCTGTTTTGGAAAGTATTCTTCCAGCATCGTATCCTTGTCAATCAGGTCTTGGATGAACTTTACCGCCACTTGCCGGCTGATTTCCACGGAGGCTTCGCCTTCTTCTCGGTTATTGAACCATGCCTTCGTCCACCACCGCATTCCGGCCTTGTCGGGATATACCGTCACCAGCCGGGGAATGTCAAAACTCTGCACGTCTATCTCCAAATCGGTAAGCGGGTCCACCATGCCGCAAGTCGCTATGGCTTGGTCGGCCGTTTTTTTTTATCGTTTTCGCTCAGCGTGGAAAGAAAAATCTCGTGGCGCAAAGCGAGGTAGTTCAGGAAGTCGCTGATAAGCAGGTTCTGCACTTTGGCGGCTATCGGCATCGAGCGGTCTCCTATCCCCAACGGGTTGGCGAGCGAGGGTATCATCTCATAGAAATAGTTCTTCACGGCGGACTGTGAGAAGATGTTGCGCAGCGATTGTTCCGTATGCTCCGGCACACGGTAGCCGCCGTTGCCCACTTCCAGTAGGTACTCCGGGTAGAAGCGTAGCATCAGTTCCTCGATTTCCTCCCGGTCATCGTCATACATTGTCGGAATATCCATTTCCATCGTCTCCAGTTCCGGCATACCCGGATGTCCTTGCTGCCGCATTGCCAGCAGGTTGCCGTACAGCATGGCAAGGAACTCCATCGGATTGATTTCCTCCCCGTCATACTTCACTTCGATATGCAGTAGGTCTCCGCTGATACCCACCACGCTGCCGGCCTTTACCCGTGCGCCGAAGGGGGCAAGCGCGTTGGCAAGGTGGGCGTAGGTCACTTCATACTTGCCGTAGCGTATCACTTGGTACAGCCCGTGCGTGGGGTTGCTGCCGATACCCGATACCACACCGTCCGCTACGGCGGTAAGGATATAGCGGTGGGTAGCGAAGTCCACACCATGGTGGAAAAACTCCTCCTGTGTCATTGGGTGGATCTGCTTCCCGTAGCCCAGCGTCAGGCTCACTTCTCCTTTACTCTCCTCAAACGGCATACAATAGCCGCTTTTCGATACCAGGTTCATTTCTTGCGTATAGTTCATTGTCTTTTGTTTCAAGCCTGTTGCCAGGCGATGTTTATATGGATGTTATCTTTTAAGAAGCTGAATATGTGTACAATCACTTCCACTGTCCAGCCGTTTCCCAACATACGGTATTGTTGCGTGTCGCTGCATTTCCATTGGTACCATTCCGGTATGGTTTGCAGGCGTGCGCACTCCGTGGGTGTCAGGCGGCGGATGCGTCCGCACGACATACATATTTCTCCAAAGGGGAGCGGATTTTGGGAACAAGTGCCTGTCTTTCCCTTTCTGTCCGGCCTGCATCCGGCCAGACCAGCCCATATCAAGTTGTCTTTCTGCACGCTCGTCAGGCAGTTTGTCTTGCCGTCTGTCCGGGGTTCAAGCTGTTGGATGTTCTTTCGGAGTTCGGCAATGCTGCCGGCTTCGTATGCCTTGCGTATCCGCTTGCCATACTCCGTCCTCCGGGAAGTGAGGCAGGTCTCTCGTCCACGCATGGCCATACAGACATAGTTCGTGGTCAGGTTTCCTTTGGCCTGTGCGGTAGCCGTCAGGCAGTGGCTTTTGTCGTTGTCTCCCAGCACGTTCATGTCGGTATTCCGTTTCTCGCCATGCCTTTTCAGCCAGCCCATCATCTTTTCGCTCAAGTAGTATTTCTTGTCCGCTTCTTCCTCTACGATGTGCCGGAGGAATATCTTCCGGTCTTGAGGTTGCGGAATGTCGGCGTGCAGTTCACCGAACAGCCCGACCTTTTTTGTCCGTATGTTCGTCCAATAGATGCGGGCACGATTCTGTGCCGACACCAGGGCGGAGTTGATATGCACCCCGAATATCCCGATAGCCTCGCTCAGTACACGTTCCCATTTCTTGCCCATTTCCACATTTTCTAATAGGAACAGCACATCAGGATTGTACATGCGAATATCTGTCAGGATACGCATATATTCCCAAAACAGGTATGATTCCCCTTCAAACAGGAAGCCTTCACGCTTCAATTCCAAATAACGCTTCAACGTATAGATTTCCTCCTTGTCTATGGTGGACATCCCTGCTCGTTTCCCGGCAAAGGAAAACGACTGGCAGGGGCTTCCGCCTATCAGCAGGTCTATCGGCTCCAGTTGGCGCACGTCCACTTGTGTGACATCGCCGAGTTGTATCGTGTCCGGAAAATTCAGTTGGGTTTGCCGGATAGCGTGTCGGTCTATTTCGGAGGCGTAATATGTTTCCGTCCGGATGCCAAGTCGTTTCAAGGCAATCTGTCCGCATGACATTCCGTCAAACAAGCTCAAAACCTTCATTCGTCTCCGTTTTATGGTTGAAATATGTGCTGCACTTGAATCCTTTTCTCGGTATGAAGTCCTTGAACTCGCAGCTCAGGAATATCCATCTCTTATCGGCCCAGCCTGCCAGGTCCTTCTGCCATTGGGGAATGCTTTGGTTGGGATTGTGCAAATCCCGGTACGGCTGGCAGTAGGGCAGAAAACGCCTCCCTTTCTGTTTCCAATGGTTCACACGGGAAAATGATTCTTCAAAATCATTGAGCAGGATGCAATAAAAGAAGTATTCCCCCTTGTATCCGTATTTATCTATCAGAGCCGTGGCACGCTCGCATTCCGCTATCTGCGCCTGTGTATCACAACCGAAGCGGATGTGTTTCAGCCATTTCACCTGTGCAAGTAGCTTCGCTGTCTCATCCGTTACCAACCGGGCGTCCAATCCTTGGTTGAAGTCCACACGCAACCCCATCCGGACAATCTTCTCTATCTGCCCCAGTCCGTAGTCCGAGGCCAGTACATTGTTATCCATGAGGATGATACGGTTACGCCCCTCCACCGCAATCTCTTCTATATCCATATAAGGATTGATATTCCCTTCTTTCTGGGGTACTACGCACCACTTGCACCGGTTCGGGCATCCCCGTGTCAGAAAGCCGTAAGCCGTTCTTTTGTCTATTCCATACAGGCTGTAATCCGGTACGGCTCTGTCTATCTCTGGAGGTAGTACCTTTCCTATGTCATAGCCGGTTCCCCCTCGTTCCGCTTCGTCGGCGTTCAGGAAATATGCGTAATCCGGCGTAAAGGTGAATACTTTCGCCAAATATACCTTGTCGTATCGGCTGAGCGGACTGTACCACTCCACACGATTGCCCTGCGCCTTGTGGTAGCTGCTGATTTTCATCAGTGCGAGGTTAGGGTAACGGCTATCTACTGCCAATAATCCGATATTCATTGTGTCTCTTTTGTGTTTGTCTTCAGAAGTAAATTCTTAATTCCTCATTCTTCATTACCTTCTCATTCCTCCCGGCCGTCCCTGTTCTTCACTCACCGCAGGAGTCAACGGTTGTGCCACTTTGGAATTGTTACCAATCAGCATCATGCCCAATAACGCCCCGGCAATCTTTCCAAGCCAACCGAAGCGTCCGAATACCAGCATGGCAGAAGCCAACAGTCCGAAGATGCCCAGTCCCGACACGTTCCCCTTACCGAGATTGCCGAAGAAGTTCCCCAACATATCCATGCCGTTGCCGCCGGTCATGTTCCGCAGAAAAGTACCCACACCACCCCAAGACGCACCCATCGATGACACCGATTGGCTTACCTCTTGCAGGCTTTCCCCGGCTTTGTCTGCCGCATCCGCTATTTTATTTGTAGCGTTCCCTGCCATTTCCAGTCCCTTGTCAACGGCTTCTTCCCCGACCAGCAGGTCTGCCGCCGCACGGACTACCGGTTTGTCATTCACAAGTTTCTCCCAAGCGAGATATCCCATGCCACCACCCATTACCGCTGTTTTGGTGGCATTTCCCAATCCTGCAAGTGTGCGTTGGGGATGCACAAGTGCTCCTCCGATACTGCGTGCCGTAGTTTGTGTTGCCGAGTGGTTGGCTACTTTTTTGCCTATACCTAAGATTGTTGACCATTTTCCCATTGTCGTGTTGATTGTGTTTATATGATTCCTTTGATTGTTTTGTTATCGGTTTCCGCTCCGTTTCCATCGCCGCATGGCAGCCTGCACGATTCCAGCCTTGTCCGTTGGCCTGGGTCGGCTCCCTTCGTCAATCTCCGCCCATACGTCAACAAACGAGGTATATTTCACGGCGAGTGCCAGATGCTTCAGCTTCTTGTTCATCCGTTTCAGCTTGGGGCGTATGGCGAATACAATCTCCATGCGTTGCTTCTCCGTCATTTTCGTGTTGTTCATACACACCTGCCGGATGTCGTTCACGATTTCCACGCTTCCCAATATCAAGTCACGGTAAATTTGGTTCCTCCGGGGTGTCAGTGCCACGGCAAAAGCCCCTTCAGCGTGTTGCCTAAGTTGCTTCGACAAGTCTCCCATGTTGTCCGACAGCCGTCCTATCTCGTGGTAGAAGCCATAGATTTGTGCCGCATAGCACACGATATCCCGGAACGAATCAAGATAGTTGTTGAATGTCCGTTGCAAATCGGTCGTGCCTTCCACTTCTTCCCGCATCCAGAGATGTCCGGTTGTCTGCATCAGCATCGCCTTTTCCTGGCTTTTTAGCTCTTTCTCCGCCTTGTTGGTGTAGCCTAATATCATCCCGGCCAGTGTCGGGTCAATCTGTGCCTCCACTTTCGCCGTCCCTGCCAATAGCAGCAGGATAAATCCGATGTAATATCCAAGCCATTTCTTCATGTGCTCTTTCTTCTTACGTTAATACCTCGCCGCTCTTGCCGCCCGTTTCCACTGGTCTAAGGCAAGGTGCGCTATCTCGCTGTTGTCCCGGTCAATCATTCCGGAGGTGATGTTGTTCCACACGTCCATCATCGTATAGTAGCGGATGCTCAGACATAGTTTGTTCAGTTTCTTGTTGAATGCGCCTAATTTATCGGCCAACGCCCACATCGTTTCACTCCGTTCCGCACCGGTCAGCATATTCTGCGGCCCTCCGGTGGCTACGGCATTCCGCAGCAGCGTATAGACCGTCACCAGTTCCGTGGCGGTCTCGATATACAGGTTGTTCATCGACAACGTGGCGATGACGCCCAGCGGATTATCGCTTACAGCCTTGTGTAGCCTGCCCAGTGAAATGAAGATGCGCACGCCGTCCTCATACAACGTGGTGGCGGCTTTCAACGAGGAAGCATACCCGCTGGCCGTTTGCAGGTAACTGCTGTATTTCCGTTCCCATTCATGGATTTTATTAAACTCGGCGGCAATGGTATTCTGCAAGGCAGCCGTGCGTAGTTGTCCGTCCGTCTGGCTCTCTATCTCTCCATTGATAGCCTCATTTCCTTCGGCAAGTGCCATCCACTCCAGTGGATTGGTCTGTACATATTGTGCCACTGCATACTGTACCCACAGAATGCTCATAAGCAGTAGGAGGCTAGCGGTTTGTAATCTCATAAATACCCTTTCGTTGTTTATTGGTTTCCACCCGTTCACGGATATGACCGACAAGATTCGTCCGGTATTCCACGCCGTATATATCCAGTTTGGGGGTCATGCGGTCTCCCGAATACACGCTCACAGTTTTCAGCCCGGTCAGTTGTTGCAGGAAGCTGCGGTGTTCCCTGAAGTCCACCACACGGTACAGCTCCATGTAGTCGCAGCTTCGGCTGAACACGCCATGCCGGTAGATTATCTGTTCGCTGCTGATAAGGTATTCGGTACGGCGCAGGTAGATGAATCGGTACAGTAGATAAAGGCTGCACAACACAGAAACTCTCAACAGCATACCGCTACCGATAAGGTTCTCTATCCCGGCACAGCCGTATCCGGCAAGGCAAAGCAGGAGCAGGGGCAATTCATCAATGGCAAATTGCATGGAACGCGGTCGGATGACAAGGGTTCCGTAGTGGGCGGTCTGCATAGGCTTCATGGGGATTATCGGTGAAAACGGGGTTGGTATTCTTCTCTCATGCCCGAAAGTGAGTTGGTTATATCCGTTTCCAACCGGGCAAGTTCTTCCTGTATCTCATACATCTCCTGAAAGCCTTTATCCGGCATTCCTTTGTCATTGACTTCAAAAGACTGCACGACTTTCTCTGCCCGCTCAATCCGTTTGCGTACAGCTTCATGGTCTGCTTCATCATACAGGCCGGTACGGATATGTTCGGGATTGATTTCAGGCAAATCGGACAAGGCGCGGTTCAGGGTAGCCCTGCCACTGATTTCCCAATCATCAAGTTCCTTTTCTTCCGTTTCCATCCGTTTGTCAAGCAATTGGTCGTTCCAGTCCTTGTAACCTTCAGCCGTCGGCTCATAGATGATGTTTCCCATGGCAGGTGTGCCGGACCGGGATAGCATTTGTAGAGCTTTGGAGATAGCGTGCAGGTCGTTTTCCATTTTCTCCAATTCCTCCTTGTTTGTCGCACCGTCAGTACGGCTGATTTCATAATTGTCCCTACGGTTCATATACATCTCCTGCAAATATCCGTCACCCATTTCCATGTATTTGAGAACTGCATCTTCCAAATCAGGCTTCAAAGCATTTATGCCCAAACTCGCTGTCACTTTCTTGAAGTCAAACGGTTCCATTGCTATTTCATGGCGTTGATAACCCTCGCTGCAATCTTGCACGATTAAATTCCCGGCTTTCGACAGGTAACTGGAGAACTCCCTTCCGGCATGGGTCAGCGCAAAATTGATAGCGAATACCTGTCCGGCACGGTCACGGTCAAAACAAAGATGATGTGTGGCAGTTGGTGTCTCTGCAATCATCCCTTTGAATTGTTGCTGGCTCGGCGACCCTCCGGTGGAGACAAACACCGAATCTTCCATATTTAGCGTACTTGCGTTCAACTGGCAGAAAGCCATCGCATCGAGCGCACTCTCGAACCAATACACGTTTCTCACCTCCGGCAAAGCCATGTGTTCTGGATTACCTATCCATATTCCTTGCGTGGCGTTACTTCCGGCGGCCATACCCTTATACACCATTTTTCCCTCTTGATTCGGGCGGCTTCGTTCCTCCAATCCCACTTTTTCGTCTGGCTTGCCTGGTAAGACCAAAAGAAACGAGAGATTGGTATATCGCTTGCCGTCCGTCCGTTGCTTGGTGGTCAGGAAGAAACTGTCGGCAAACAACCGTTGGGTGGCAAGGTTGATGCCACGGTTCTTGAAGTAGGGATAGAATTTCTTCTGGCTCTCCCAATTCCCCCGGTCGAAGCTTTGCCATTCGTAATCGCCGGCATTGAAGGGGCTGTTATGTTTCTCCGGGTCTAATACACGAGTATTACGTTCCGTCATGGGTTGGTTCAGCAGGCGGTTGCATACAAGGTTTACCAGTCTGTCCTTCGACATCCCCGGTGTGTATTCAGCAAAAAAATGCGGATGTTCTTTGATAAAGGATATGATGTTGTAGTTCCGTTGCTCCGGCGGTTGGAAACAGCAAAGCCCGTTTCGGGTGACAATGAATTTGTCACCACGAATGCGGCGGCCATTGCTGTCCAAGCGCACGTAAGAGGGATAGCGGATGCCGTCCTTCCGGTTCAGGCGGTAGCCGGCATCCTGCAACACCTCCTGGATGTTGATGCGTTGCTTGAAATCTTCGTAGGTCAGTTCCGACATATATAAGGTGTGTTTGTGTTATGTTCTTTTTATTTGGTTACATCCCGTGGCGTATTTCATGACGGATATGTTCATTCACCGCCGCCTCGAAGTTGCGTGCGGCCACATCCATAGGCGTATCCACTCCCGGCTTGAAATAGGGACGTGGCGCAGGCCCGTGGTGGTGATGTTCGGCGAATACTACCGGTCTTGAATGACAATGGTGGTCATGCTCCAACTCAGCAGCCACCGTTACGCCGGCAAGCAGGGCGGCACCGATTTTCACTCCCAACGGAGTCCGGTCTCTTGATTTCATATCCACCTCGCCGAACACTTTGGAGAACAGTTTCAGGCGGTGATAGTCATCAATGGCCATAAACTTGTCGTATTGCTTCTGCGTAATCTCGTGGCTTACCCGTTCGCCGTCGATAATGGCGGTCATCTTGTATGTTCCCTCTTGTCCGGACGGCTCCACACGGATGTCGTCCACTGTCACCTCCCTGCCATGTCTTCCTTCCCGGTACCAACCTTTATCGGGACGGATTACCGAAAGGTCATTGCCGTCCATCACCACACCGCCCCTTGGTAATCCCTCCCGCAGCCCTTGTTCCGCTTCCACCGATATACCGTTGGTGGTTCTTTCTGCCTGTTGCTGTCCGGTCAAGAGCTGCCGGTTCAGATCCTCCAGCACTTCCGGGTGCAAGGGCAGGTTCACTATCTCCCTGCCATTCAGCATATCCAATGTCACTTTGCCGTCATAATCATCTTGGATTACCCCGTTGATAATTTCCAGCCGTTTCTCCATCGTGGCTTCCTCCAGCGTGTTGGCGGTCAGTGCGGCCAACTCCTCCGCTGTCAGGTCGTATTGCAGGTCTGCGTCTACCGAAGCCGACTGCACCGTTAGCGTTCGTGTCTCGCTATCCACGATAATACCGTGGCTTGCCAGGCACTCCTGCCACTTTCTGTTGGTGAAATACACCGGTGAGGCTATCAGCTCCTTATAAGGCTTGGCTGGCTCGCTGCTTCTCTGCCGGGTTTGTATGGGTGTCACCACGTTCTGCAACTCCTTCAGCACATCCTTCTTTGCTACCGGGGTGGTGGCGTGTCCTTTGTAATAGAAACCGTAGCCGCCCGATTCCAGTTCCCCCGGCTTCATACGTCCGTCCGGGCGGTTCGGCACGATAGGCGCACCGGGATAGTAGAGGTCTCCGCCGATGCGCCGCAGGTGGAAGCCTCCTTGTTGCCGGGGTGTCCAGCCGAGGAAGCCGTGGCAGATTGGATGAAAAGGATGCATGGGCATTCCCACACATCCATACTCTCCGGAACCGATACGGTAGCCGTGCAGTCCCATGGCGACCCGTCCGTTGGCGTTCCGGGCGTGTACGAAGTCTTTTGGCAGGTCGAAGTCGGCGGCCACGATACTCGCAAAGGTGTTGTAGCACCGTTTGTTGGCGGAGTTCGTGCCCCAGTCGGTCAGCGCACGCAGTTGCTTCTCGCTGACAGGATAGGTCAGCAAGGGCGAATCATGCCCCTGCACAATCAAGGCAAACCCTTCGCTGCTTCCGGCAAGGTAGCCACGCATGCCGTTACGCAGCAACAGGTCTTGCATTTCCGGCGGTAAATCCAACGGCCGGGGATTGGTATTCTTTCGGATAGACATATTGTATTCTCTTATTTAATGGTTCAATCAAGCGTCTCCGTTCGCTATCGCTTCTTCCAGTTCTTCTTGCTTCATTTGCAGGAACTTCTCGGCGGTTCCGTCATTCATCGGTAGTTCACGCAGGCGGCAATACCGCTCATACTCCTGTTTCCATGCCTTGGAGTGGTGGGTCACATACCCCAGCCATCCGAACACGCCGCTCTGCACCTTCTCCACAAGCGTTTCTTCCGGATAGAATCTTTCCGTTCCCAATTTTTCATTCATCATTCTTAATTCTTCATTTTCAATTTGCCTGCCCCGTTCTTCTTCATTTCCTCCCACATCTCTTCACTGTATTCCTTTTCCTCCACATAGTCCAGGTTGCCCTGTTCGTCCATCACCCAACAGCCGAAGCACCCGAAGTTGTATTTTTTCAACCCCTTCTTGTTCTGTTCACGCCATTGGCGTTCATCCCCGATACCGATGCGGATGCCGGTAGGGTCATGCAAGTCAATACCGAGTGTCAACATACTACCTTCATCAACCAGTGTCAAAGGCTCACCGTTCTGTAGGCAGTTCAGTTCGGCGTTGCTCAGTTCAAAATAATCGCAGAAGTATTGCAGGTTACGGCCGATGACGGGTGTCGGCACGGAAAGAATCTGTCCGGTGCCTTCGTCTATTTGGTGGAAGGCTTGCACCTGTCTGCCGTCCGCATCGGTCATGGTAGCCATCACCGCTTTCCCGGCTTCCAGCTTTTGGCAGTTTGCCTCGCTGAACTGTTCCAATCGACTTTGGGCAAGCACCGGATAAAACAGGATGTCCGCTTCCCTTGTTTCGGTTCTGACCAATGCGAAGCGTGTGCGCCCTTGTATGATATTCCCTCCTTCATCCGTGATATGGATAGGCAGCACTGGTGAACGGTAGCCGTCACATACCTGTTGCAACACCGATTGCGGCAAGTCGCCAATCATTTCACGGGTCAGTCCGAATTTTTTGAGGATGCCGTAAGGTATTTCTTCCTCTTTGAATTTGTGTTGATAGTTCATAATCCTTTGGGTATAAGTTCACTTTTGGGGGCAAAATAAATTCATCGTCTGCACCTGTATTGGGCGGAAACGATAAATCGTTCCGTTTTTGAAGTTATTTATGGAAACACGGAAAAATCAGACTGTCAATCATACTCCAAACGGAAAATTCAACCCATTCTGGCGTGTGTTGGTTGCGAGTATGATTCCCAGGTATGATGGCTTATACAAGGTTAAAATTCAGTGCTTTTCCTCCTTTATATATAAAGTAGTCGAAGTTCTCTCCCTACCTTTGTCCGTATGAAAGCGATTCTTATATTATCCATGCTGTCGGTGTGTCTGTCCGCTAAAGCGCAGTTCCACACCGTAGCCAGGCGGCAGCCGGTCTGTCGCACAGACACAAAAAAAGGCCTTCCCCCTGTAGAAAAGGTTTCCAATCCAAATAAGGAGTCTGTTTCTACGGCAGGGAAATTCCCTGCCAATGAGTATGGCGAGTGGGTACGGCGATACATGAGCGTCTCCTATCCGTTGAAGCGTATTACTGTCACTTCGCCTTATGGTCTCCGTATCGACCCTTTCAGCAAGAAGCGCAGTCGGCACAACGGGATCGACCTGCGTGCCAAAGGTGAAGAAGCTTACGCCATGTTGTCGGGCGTGGTGGTCAAGGTGGGGTACGACAGGCGTTCGGGTAACTTCGTCACCCTCCGTCACGGCGGTTACACCGTCAGCTATTGCCACCTTTCCCAAGTGCTGGTTCGTCGGGGGGCTTCCGTCATGCCCGGCGAGGTGATTGCCATTACCGGCAACACGGGGCGCAGTACCGGTCCCCATTTGCACCTTACCTGCAAATTCCAAAACCGTTACATCAATCCCGGTATTCTCTTGCAGTTTGTCCGGGAGACAAAAGAGGAAGCTGTCGCCCGTTTAGGTATTTTCTGACAGCGTTTTTCTTGCGAATTTTCTCTGTGATTATTTGATTATATAGATATTGTTTTGTAACTTTACATACTGATTTCAAAACACTTAAAACATGAATATATGGACGCTCTGATAATACTTTTGGTAGGTTATGTAATACTCAAAAGCATATTTTCCGGTGGGGATGACTACGATAAAAAGCCCAAACACCGCAAAAGAAGAAAGAAATCATCCTTTTGGGATGATACCCCTACGTATTCCGATTACGACACGTGGAACCGATCGCATGGGGATAAGAACAGGCTTTAAAATAGTTAAAAATGAATTGATTTGTCCGAAACTCTTGGATATTCCAAAAGAAAGTCGTACATTTGCATTGCTAGAATCCGCCACGCTTCCCGTAGAACAGCGTACCAGGGCGGAACTTTTTTTATATATACGTTTATGGATTATACAAATTCCCCTCTTGAAGTTCCTGCTTTAATCCAAACATTAAAAGATAGGGGACTGTCAATTACTGACGACAACAAGGCGTTGGCATTTCTTGAAAATGTCAGCTATTTCCGTTTCAGGACATATCTTCGTCCTATGGAGCAAGATACGGTTATGCACCAATACAAGTCCGGAGCCTCATTTGGCAAGGCTGTGTCACTATATCTGTTCGATACACGGCTAAGAATGCTTATTTTCTCTGCAATACAACAAATAGAAGTGTCCTTGCGTGCCAAGATTATCAATCATTTCTCGTTAAGCCATGGCGCATTTTGGTTTATCCAGCCGGAATTGGCCACAGACAAGCATAAGTTTACAGAGAACTTAAGTACGCTGGAGAGAGAACTCCAACGCTCCAAAGACGAGTTTATCAAGGAGCATTGTGTTAAATACGGCAAAGAAGGTTATCCTCCGGCATGGAAAATATTGGAATTGGTTTCATTCGGTTGCTTGACTAAGCTCTATTTCAATTTCGCCGATACGACTATCAAAAAGAAAATCGCCCGTTCGTATGGCGTACCACAGCATGAAATGCTTGAAAGTTGGATGAAGGCGGTCAATGCGTTAAGAAATGCTTGCGCCCATCATGAACGTATTTGGAACAGGGTGATGCCTGTCATACCACAGTTACCCGCCACCTTGCGAAATACCTGGATAACGGACAAACCGCAAATGGCCAATCGTTTCTATGCTGTATTTTGCTGCCTTATCTATTGGCTTAATGCAATTGAACCTGAAAATACACTGGTGCAAGATTTCAAGTCCCTGTTACAGGAGTTCCCGAATGTAGATACCACAGCAATGGGCTTTACCACAAATTGGAAAGAAGACCCATTTTGGTTATAGTATATATCCAAAAGACATACACATCTAAAAACAGCCGAATTCTTATCTAAGAGTTTGGCTGTTTTTTTTATAATCTATTGGAAACAATATACTACTTCCAACCATCTTGAATTAAAATTCGTTATTTCCTTAATCAACTTTCACACATTATAATATTTTGTGTATCTTTGCAGTAAGTTGGTGTGTAATATCACCATTCTTATGTAGAATGGGTTTGTCTCATTCGATTCGTATTCGTGTGAACTTGTAATAGAAAACTAGCAACTTTCAAGAAAGACAAGGATATACGAAGCGGGTGTGTCGTATTTGTTTAAATACGGCACAGGTCGCTCGTTTTGTCTTTCGGGCTTGCTAGTGCCTCTATTACGTAAACGGGTGGACTCTGTGCCTTTCAATATATTAGATATGGTAAAGAGTTTACTTAAAGAAATTTAATAAACCTCAAATCCGCAACTAAGCCCTTGAACGTCCTTATTGCGTTTACACGTCCTCTCATTACTGAATTTGCAGA
>NZ_JBCOCI010000074.1:0-5697 GCF_040929485.1 Phocaeicola sp. RTP21198st1_B8_RTP21198_201120
CAATAGAGGCAATAAAAAGGGTAAATAATCTTTTAATTCAATACGTAATTGTTTTAGTGCCTGTTGAATGCGGTAGTCTATGGTTTTAGGTGATACTCCTAAAATTTCTGCTATTTCTTTATAACTCATATTTTTAAAGCGATGCATTACGAAAGCTTCTTTATAGGATTCAGGAAGTGTTTCTACTGCTTCTTGGATACGTATAGTCAGTTCTTCTATAAGATAAAAATTAGTGTCATCTATTAGGGATTGCATCTCTTCATAAAAATAGTTTTCGACCCGGCTTTTTACTTCTTGCTGTTTGATACGGTTTATAGCACGATGATGTACAATAGAAAATAAATAATTACTTAATGAAGACTGAATGACTAGCATATCTTTATTTTCCCAAAGCCACAGCATGGCATCTTGTACACATTCTTCTGCATCTTCTAATTCTACGAATTTGTTTCCGTATGCACATAACATGGGATAGTATTTCCTAAAAAGTGTATCAAATGCTTTCTCATTGCCATTTTTGATGGCTAATAATAGGGATTGGTCTTCATAGTTATACTCCGTTTTCATTATTTAAAGGTTGATTTGTGTGCAAATATAATCTTTTAAAACTAAAAAAATATATTGTATTTCAGTAATTCTATTCTATGGAATACTATTTTAGAGGAAGTCTTGATTAAAGTCGTTTGTAGTGTGCCCTTGGGTATTATGTATGCCCAAAGGGCACATAGGAAATATATTTAATTATTTTTTACTTTGAAGCATAATACTATCGGTTCGTTTTTGAGGTTACGGGGTAAGAATACCTTTGTCTTTGGTATATTTTATATTTTTATTGCCTTGTAGTGGAATCATTTTACCGTTAGGAATATTGCCGGCCCATTTATTGTTTCTGGAAGTTCCTCTCCTTCTGATAAAGCGTAAATAGCATATAAAGTTTTTCCGTTTTTGTCTGCAGTGAACCATATATTCTCATTGTTATATATAGGAGTTGTACGAGTGGCATAAATGGCTTTTCCGTTTCATGTAAACGTTTTATTACTTCGTCTTTGATGGCGTCAGACCTACTCCTAATAATAAACAACCTCCTTTGGCAATGATTCCTATTAAAATATTAATAATTTTTTGTGGTGATTTAAAGGGAGCATTAGGTGTCCATCCCCAATCATTGCTTAGTGGTGGACAACTTTCCCAAGGATAGTTAAGCTGTGTTTCGGAGTTTAAAAGAAGATATCACCGAAAGCCAGACAGATATCCGCATTCAGAAAAGTGATTTGTTTGAAATTCCTCTATCATTGAATACTCTTCAGATAGACAATAAACTTATTATATATAACAAGATGGAAAAAGAAACTGACTTCTTTTTATTGAAGGATTGCAAAAGGGGAGCTTTCATGACAAAAGCGTCAGATCATTCTTCAAAAACTCCTTTATATAAATTATCTGATCATGTCTATAAGGTATTTTTCCGGGATTTAGCTTTACAAGATACATTGGCAGACCGGATTGCCGATTTGATGAATAGGATCGGCTTAAGTCAGATTTCTTTTGATAGATTGGAGGGATGTTCCTATACCGGGCATGACGAATACGCTATTTCCCGCTTTGCGCCCCGTTGTTATACTCAGTTTAATTATAATTAATAAATGACGCCAGTCGTTTGAATCATAATTTATGGCGTATTCACACAAGAATGAATTGAGGTGAGCCTTGGGGAGAAGTTATGCGTACGGAACAAATGGCTAATAAAATTAAGAACCAAAATTTTTTTCAAAGGAATCTTTTTCCACGTATGTTTGGATGGTTTCTTATTCGATTGGTCGACCGGGAATTTGAATGTTCTACTTTGGAGGATGTGGAGGGGCTTTGTCCGAGGCGGCAGGTTTTGATGCCGGTTATGATTAATACCACTATCTTAAATCGGTATGGGCAAATAGACCGATTGCTACAAGCTATCAAACATTAGGATATACTACATGAGGCTTAAGTCTTCACCGAAAAACAAAAACAGCGTTTGAAAGATCTGCAGTTCGAATGGCATTTGCAAAAGGTGGATGAGAAGAACTATCTTTTTCTTGTGAACTAGAAGTGGGAGAGGCTCCTGAAGTAGTTGTACGGTATGTAACTCGTGAAAATCCTGAAAAAGTTTCTCTATGAAAATATATTTTTGAAAATAAATGCATATTTGTTTAGGAATGTGTTTTTCTCGCTTGCCATATAAGTAGAAGGACTTAAAAACATACGTATGGAGTATAATGAAACGAATATAGAATTGTTACTTCCCCGTTATTGTGAGGGTATTGCAACGGTAGAAGAGCAGAGACTGGTAAAAGATTGGATGAAGGAGTCTGAAGAAAATCGCCGGATAGTAAAGCAGATGGAAATACTTTATTTAGCGGCTGATACCGTTCATGTAATTAATAATGTAAATACAGAAAAGGCTTTAGTTAAGGTAAAAGGTAAAAAGACTGAAAGAAGTAAGGTGGCTTGGTGGGAGTGGGCACAGCGTGTTGCTGCCGTGTTATTTCTCCCACTGCTTGCTACTTTTTTGGTAGAACATTATGGTGGAAAGGATGCAGATGTACAAATGTTGGAAGC
The DNA here is from genome assembly GCF_040929485.1 of Phocaeicola sp. RTP21198st1_B8_RTP21198_201120. Taxonomy (NCBI): domain Bacteria; kingdom Pseudomonadati; phylum Bacteroidota; class Bacteroidia; order Bacteroidales; family Bacteroidaceae; genus Phocaeicola; species Phocaeicola sp. RTP21198st1_B8_RTP21198_201120. The sequence goes on from NZ_JBCOCI010000074.1 coordinate 2,596, forward strand.
TAGGACAAACCCGGGAATGACTACTTCAGTAGTGTTACCCGATAGTACGGTGGTTTTTTTGAATTCAGAATCCTCTTTGCGATATCCTTCTTCTTTTAAGAATAGCAAGGAGAGAAAAGTTGAGTTGAAGGGGGAAGGGTATTTTGAAGTAACTAAAGATGTGGAGAAACATTTTATTGTGTCTACGGTTCACCGTTCACAGGTAGAGGTGTTAGGAACCAGTTTTAATATAGAGGCTTACGAAGAGTCTCCTGAGGTATCTACTACTTTAATCAAAGGTAAAGTCAACTTCAGTTTCCAAGAAGGTGTCCGCAAAAAACAGATTGTGTTAAACCCCGGTCAGAAAGTTGTGTATGATTCAAAAAAAGGTACAGCACGTTTACTTGAGACTTCCGGTGAAACGGAAACTTCATGGAAGGACGGCAAGATTATTTTTGATAATACTTCTTTGAAGGATGCTTTACGGATTTTAGAAAAGCGATATAATGTGGTGTTCATTCAGAAAAATCCTGCACGTAAGGCTGCTTTTACCGGGACTTTTACCAGTCAGCGTTTGGAGCGTATTCTGGAATACTTTAAATTATCTTCCAATATACACTGGAAATATGTAGACGGTAAGGATGCGTCGCAAAAAAAGACCCATATAGAGATTTATTAATCAAATAACCTTAAATTGAATATAATATGAAAGAACTATCACCTTAAAGTAACAAAAAACATACGGGAAAATATTGGCGTATCTTCCCGTATGGAAAATCGGTTTTCAAATTAAAGCTTGTTTGGCGACAAGCTTAATCAACTAATTTTAAAACTTAAGTCATTACAAAAGTATGAAAAATAATTGTAGTATCCAATTTTCGAGGATACCAAATCGTCTATGGCTCTCCTCGAAGAAAATCCCAAGAACTATGAAACTATTTACTCTTTTCTTTGCTTGTTCCCTAGGACTGGCTCATGCATCCGAATCGTATGCGCAGAAGGCTATAGTCAATGTGGAGGTACAGAATAAGACTGTAGGGGAAATTTTGAAAGAAATTGAGAAACAATCAGAATTTGATTTCTTCTTTGATAATACGCTTATTGATTTAAATCGTCGTGTATCAGTCACTTCCCGTAACGGTGATATCTTTAAGGTGCTGGAGAAGGTATTTAAAGGTACAAATGTGAAATATTCCATTTTGGATAAGAAGATTGTCTTGACTACTAATGCTGACAATACACAGACTGTGCAGCAGATTACTTTTAAAGTAATCGGAAAAGTAGTGGACAATATGGGAGAAAGCGTGATCGGGGCTACTGTGTTGGAACAAGGGACTACAAACGGTACTGTGACTGATATGGATGGAAACTTTGAATTGGTGGTTTCTAATAAGGAAGTTACTTTAGAGATTTCATATATAGGTTATAGTAAGTCTGTTGTGAAATCAAAAGTAGGTGTCCCTGTCACTGTGACTTTAAAAGAAGATACAGAAGTGTTGGATGAAGTGGTAGTAGTAGGGTATGGAACACAGAAAAAAGTGAATTTGACAGGTGCTGTCAGTCAAGTAGGGGAAAAGGCTTTAGAATCTCGTCCTGTACAAAATGTATCTCAGGCTTTACAGGGATTAGTACCGGGAATGACCTTTGGGGTTGACGCTAAAGGTGGACAGTTGAATAATACTCCTTCCGTATCTATTCGTGGTGCAGGGACAATCGGTAAAGGCTCCACTGGCTCTCCATTGATTTTGATAGATGGTGTAGAGGGTAATATGAACTTGCTTAATCCGTTGGATATTGAAAGCATTTCTGTATTGAAAGATGCATCGGCTTCTTCTATTTATGGTTCTCGCGCTCCGTTTGGGGTTATTTTGATTACAACTAAGCAAGGAAAGACTGGTAAACCGGTAGTAAGCTATAATACTAATATTCGTTTTAATAGTCCTCTTACTGATTATGATATGATGGATTCCTATCGCTTCATGCATTATTATAATGATGCACGTACTAATGGTGGACAGGCAGCTTATTTTAGTGATGAGCAAATAGCTAATGTTTTGGCTTATCAGCGTGGAGAAGTAGGAAAAATTATTCCGGTTACAACTTCAAATACATATACACACAACTGGGCAAATGCTAATACCGACTGGTATGATGTATTTTTCAAAGACCATGCCATGTCTCAGGAACACAGCTTGAGCTTGAGTGGTGGTACGGAACGTTTTTCTTATTATTTGTCCGGCAATTTTATGGATCAGGAAGGCTTGTTGAATTATGCTGACGAAAGCTATTATCGTTATTCTGTAAATGGGAAAATCAATGCGAAAATAAACAAGAACATAAGTCTCTCTTATAATACCAAATGGTTTCGTACTAATTATGAAGCTCCTTCTTATTTGAATCAGTTATTTTTCCACCAGATAATGCGTAAATGGCCTAATGCGTTTGTTACTGACCCACAAGGATATTGGGCGGATAACAGCGAGATTATACCATTAAAAGAAGGAGGACGAATGAAGGAAGATTTGGATCAGAACTTCCAACAATTGCAGTTGGATGTCACTCCATTGCCTGGATGGAATATTCACTTACAGGGTAATATGCGTATTACAACTAATTTTACTCATACTGACAGACAAGCTGTTTATGCCCATGACGCCAATGGAGAACCTTATGCTATAGCTATCACTAATGCGACGCAGCCAGGTCAGTCCAGAGTAATTGAAAAAGGAACAAAGAATGAATTTTATACAGTCAATCTTTTCTCGGATTACTCTCGCCAGTTGGGTGACCATTATTTCAAAGTAATGGGTGGATTTAATGCCGAGCATCAAAATGTGAGGACTTTAAGTGCTCAGCGTGATGGCATTATTGTACCAGATTTACCTACAATTGATACTTCTACTGAGCAGGACGTAGCGGGGGGCGGTTATAACCATTGGGCTACTGCCGGTTTCTTTGGGCGCTTGAATTATAATTATAAGGAGAAATATTTGCTGGAAGTAAATGGACGTTATGATGGAACTTCCCGTTTTATGAAAGATCAGCGTTGGAACTTTTTCCCCTCATTTTCTTTAGGTTGGAATGTGGCCAGAGCAAATTTTTGGAAACCGCTGGAATCAGTTG